>CALFWN010000112.1 GCA_937928335.1 uncultured Litoreibacter sp.
GCCTGATGCGTGCGCGGCGCGCCTTGCAGCCCGTAAGGGTCATGCGCCAGCGTCTGGCCGTGAAACCCCACAATCTGCGCCTCGGCGAAACGCGACAGAAGGGAGGCATGGGCCGTCTCGATCACCTCGCAGGCCTGCGCCACATCCGCACCCCCCGGCCATTGGCCAAGTGCGGCGCGCAGCTGGGCCTGCTCTGTGTCGCTATAGGGGCGGAAAGCGGTGGGGCCGAACTCCGCGATGGTGTGGCCATCCGTGCGCAGCATGGCGGCATCCACCCCGTCCAGAGAGGTGCCTGACATCGCCCCAAGGGCCCAGATGGGGTCCGAGATTTTCAACGCTTCCCCTTCGTCCTGCCAAACCCTATACCGTTGCAAAAATACTGGACGGAAACCCGATGGCTTACCACCCCAAATCCGAATTTCTCAACGTCATGATCGCCCGCGGCTTCATGGCGGATTGCACCGATCTGCAAGGGCTGGACGAGGCTTTGGTGGCAGGCGTGGTGCCGGCCTATATCGGGTTTGACGCCACCGCGACCTCGCTGCATGTGGGCTCGCTCATTCAGATCATGATGCTGCGCTGGCTGCAAAAGACGGGCCATAAGCCGATTGTGCTGATGGGCGGCGGCACCACGAAGGTTGGCGATCCCAGCTTCCGCGCCGACGAGCGGCCTTTGCTGACGCCTGCGCAGATCGACGCCAATATTGACGGCATCAAGCAGGTGTTTGCGCATTATGTCAGCTTTGGCGAGGCCGCGTCGGATGCGATCATGGTCAACAATGCCGAATGGCTGGACGGGCTGAATTACCTCGACTTCCTGCGCGACGTGGGGCGGCATTTCTCGGTCAACCGGATGCTGTCTTTCGAGAGCGTCAAGTCGCGGCTGGACCGGGAGCAGTCGCTGTCCTTCCTCGAGTTCAACTACATGATCCTGCAGGCCTATGATTTCATGGAGCTGCACCGCCGCTATGGCTGCCTGATGCAGATGGGCGGCTCGGATCAATGGGGCAACATCGTCAACGGGATCGACCTGACGCGGCGCATTCTGGATGATCAGGTCTTCGGGCTGACCACCCATTTGCTGACCACGAGCGACGGCAAGAAGATGGGCAAATCCCAGGATGGCGCGGTGTGGCTGAACGCGGATTTGGTCTCCCCCTACCAGTTCTGGCAGTTCTGGCGGAACACGAATGACGCCGATGTCGGGCGTTTCCTGAAGCTCTATACGGAGCTGCCTTTGGAGGAATGCGACCGGCTGGCCGCGCTGCAGGGCCAAGAAATCAACGACGCCAAGATTGTGCTGGCCGGTGAGGTCACGGCGCTTTTGCACGGGGTCGCGGCGGCGCAGGCGGCAGAGGCCACGGCGCGCGAAGTGTTCGAGAAGGGCGGCACGGGCGACGACCTGCCGACGCTGGAGCTGAGCGCGCAGGAGCTGGGCGACGGGATTTCCGTGGTGCAGCTGATTGTGCGCTCAGGGCTGGCCAAATCCGGCAAGGACGCCAAACGGCTGATTGCCGAGGGCGGGGCCAGGCTCAATGACGCGGAGCTGACGGATGCAGGCCTGTTGCTGAGGCCCGATGATCTGGCCCGGCCGGTCAAGCTGTCTGCGGGCAAGAAACGCCACGCGCTCGTCAAGCTGGCTTAACGCCGCCTTAACCCTGAAGGACCAAGGCTGCGGCGATGCTGCGGCCTTTGCAACAAACCTGCCATTTTGCCGATTGCCTGCGGGCCGGAGGGCGCGACGTGGCGCGCAGTGACGCGGGCGTCATGCTGTTGCGGCGGGTGGGTCCGTTTCGCGTGGGGCTGGTCTCGCGCGGCGGCGCGCAGATGCTGGAGGTCACCCCGCCTGCCCGTACGTTGCGGCTTTTCAGCCCGGATCATGCGATGGACGCCGAGATGCGCCGCCGTGGCTACATGCGGCTGCGCGAGCCGGTGCAGGTTGCGGAATGGGATATCTCAAACCCTGACCTGCGATCCGGGCTGCGCAAGACATGGCGCCATGCTCTGGACCGGGCCGGGGGGCTGACACTGTCGCTGACCCGGATGCCTGACGCGGGTGATCACTGGTTGCTGATGGCCGAGCAACGGCAGGCCAGAGCGCGGCGCTACAAGGCGTTGCCGCTTTGGATCACGCGGGCCTGGGCGGCGCTGCATCCCGAAGACACGCTGCTGATCGAGGCACGGGCCAAGGGCGCTTTGGTGGCGGGGATGGTGTTTCTGCGCCACGGGCAGACCGCCACATATCATATCTCTTACGCGACCCCGCTGGGTCACCGGCTTGAGGCGCATCGCGCGATGCTGTGGCGGGCAGCGACGCATTTTGCGCGCCGCGATGTGGCACGGCTTGATCTGGGGATAATAGACCGGGACGCGGCACCGGGGCTTGCGCAGTTCAAGCTGGGCACCGGAGCCAGAGCGCGGGTGCTGGGCGGCACATGGGTCACTATGCCGGGTCTTGCGCGGATCACCTCAGGGCGCAGAGACAAAAAACCCCGGCCCTTGCCGGACCGGGGAATTTTCTCGGCATGGCCAAAGCGTTAGTCAGTGACAGTGACGCTTTCCATCACATCCTGCTGGGCGCTGACGAAAGCACCATTGGCCCCGTCACCACGCGTGATGGCATCGACCACATCCATGCCCTGGGTCACGCGGCCCACCACGGTATATTGACCGTTCAGGAAGCTGCCCTCGTCAAACATGATGAAGAATTGCGAGTTGGCGGAATTCGGGTTTTGCGACCGCGCCATGCCCACAATACCCCGGTCATAATTGATATCGGAGAACTCTGCGGGCAGGTCGTCAAATTGCGACCCGCCGGTGCCTGCGCGGCTCAGGTCACCCTCGGCGCGGCCATGTTCCACGTCGCCGGTCTGCGCCATGAAGCCGTCTATGACGCGGTGAAACACCACCCCGTTATAGCCGCCGCTGGCCGCGATATCGGTGATTTGCTTGACATGTTTCGGGGCCACATCTTCCAGAAGGTCGATGATGACAGTGCCTTTGCCCGCCACCTCGATGCTCAGGCCACTGGCCAGGGCAGAACCGGTCATCAGACCCAGAGCGAGTGCGGATTTCAGCCCGGATTTCAGCACAGTATCAAGCATCAGCCGCCACCTTTACAGAGATCATACGGTCGGGGTTCATCGGCGGCTCGCCGCGCGCGATGGCATCGACATGCTCCATGCCGGAGGTGACACGGCCATAGACGGTATATTGCCCGTTCAGGAAGGCATTGTCCGAGAAGTTGATGAAGAATTGCGAGTTGGCGCTGTCGGGATTGGCCGAGCGCGCCGCACCAATGGTGCCACGGTCATGGGGCAGCTTGGAGAATTCGGCGGGCAGGTCGGGATGCTCCGAGCCGCCGGTGCCTGCCATGCGGATGTTGAAGTCTTTTTCCATATTGCCATTGGCCACATCGCCTGTCTGCGCCATGAAACCGTCAATGACGCGGTGGAAGGCCACATTGTCATAGGCACCTGCGCGGGCGAGGGTTTTCATCCGCTCGGCATGTTTGGGGGCCACGTCGGGCAAAAGCTCGATGGTGACGGTGCCGTCTTTCAGCTCGATGAGGATGGTGTTTTCTGGATCTTTGATCTCGGCCATACTGGGCCTCCTTTTGCGAATATGCTTGCGGGCGTATTTAGAGCGGCTGGGCGCGGAGGGAAAGCGGTTTAGCCGAACTTGTCTGCCAGATGCGCCTGCACCGCGGGGGTGACAAAGCCCGAGATGTCGCCGCCCAGCCGCGCGATTTCCTTGACCAGCTTGGAGGCGATGGCCTGATGCTGCGCCTCGGCCATCAAAAACACCGTCTCGATGCTGTCATCCATCGCGCGGTTCATGCCGACCATCTGGTATTCATATTCAAAATCAGCCACCGCCCGCAGCCCGCGCAGGATCACGCCGGCCCCCACGTCGCGGGCGCAGTGAATGAGCAGGTTTTCGAACGGGTGGACGACAATCTCGCAGCCCGTCTGGCGCTCAAGGGCCGCGCATTCGACCTCGATCATGGCGACGCGTTCCTCAAGCGTGAACAGCGGCCCCTTGTCGCGGTTGATCGCCACCCCGATGACCAGCCGGTCGACAAGGCTACAGGCCCGGCGGATGATATCTGCATGGCCCAGAGTGATCGGGTCGAACGTGCCGGGGTACAATCCTGTGCGCATGGGTGCGGGCCTTTCGTTAAGCCCCGCCACGCAACAGTATTGAGCGCGGCGTTTCAAGACAGAAAATAGTGAGCACGTTCAGGGCTGTTCCGCGATCCCGGCAAACATCTCCTCGATCTGCTTGGTGCTGAGATCATGCGTCTTCTGCGCAAAGCTGTAGGCCTGCGGCTTGAGGTCGATGAACATCTGCTCGCTCAAGGTCAGCCCGTCATGATCGTCCAGCGTACCGGCGGCAAAGTGATAGGTGTCTTTATACGGCCCATCGAGCGTGACGCGGTAAAAGAGGCTGGAGCCGCAGGTCTTGCAAAAGCCCCGCTCCGCCCAATCAGAGGATTTGAAGGTGCCGATATTTTTGCCGCCGGTCAGGGTGACATCGGCCCCGGCGGCCTTGACGGCCAGATAGATGCCGCCGCTCCAGCGCCTGCACATCTCGCAATGGCACGCGCCCAGCTCGGCGGGGTCCGAGGCAATAAGATAGCGCACCGCGCCGCACAGGCATCCACCAGATTTGCTCATGATCGCGTCCTCCCGGTTTGCGTCTTTGGCCAAGAATGCGGGGCTGCGGGGCGCTAATGCCCCATGATCATGCCCTCCAGCGCGTCTTTCTCCATCGCCAGCTCAGTCAGCCGCGATTTGACGACATCGCCGATGGTGATCAGCCCGATCATCTTGCCATCCTCGACCACTGGCATGTGGCGAAACCGGCCCTCGGTCATCCGCGACAGGACCGCATCTGCGGTGTCCGTGCCGGTGCAGGTGACCGGGTCGCGGGTCATCATGTCTGAGACCAGATCGTTCAGGCACGCTGCCCCGCGCCTGCCCAGCTCGCGCACGATGTCGCGCTCTGACAAGATGCCCTCGGCATTGCTGCCATCCGTGGTCACCACCACCGAGCCGATGCGTTTTTGCGACAGCAGATTGGTTGCATCCGCGACAGAGGCCTGCGGCGGGATGGTGACAACCCCGGCTTCAGATTTCGCTTTGAGAATTTGGCTGAC
>CALFWN010000113.1 GCA_937928335.1 uncultured Litoreibacter sp.
GTTCGGAAGGCATCGTCGTTATTGCCAAAGATCGCGACCCTCTGCCCGGGTGCCACACCAAACCTGTTGACGTATCCGCGCATGGCAGACGCCATCATCACGCCGGGGCGGTCATTGTTGCGAAATGCTATCGGGCGCTCCATCGCCCCTGCCGCGTAGACGCATCCTTTGGCCGCGATGCGCCAGAAGGTTTCCACAGGAGCATCACCGGCATTTGCCAGATGGTGAGACACGCGTTCAACCGCTGCGTAGGTGCCGCCATCATAGGCCCCTGTGACCGTTGTGCGGTGCATCATGCGGACATTGTTCATTCCTCGCAACTCGGCAATGCGCTCCTCTGCCCAGATGTGACCGGGCTTGTCTGCGATTTCGTATGTCTCGAAATTCAGCCGCCCACCGGGTCGAAAATCCTCGTCGCATAGAATGACATCTGCGCCAGCGCGTGCGGCCGTCAGAGCGGCCATGATGCCCGCAGGCCCAGCCCCGACGACAAGGACATCACAAAACGCATATGCTTTTTCGTAATATTGGGCGTTTTTGACCATCGACAAACGGCCCAACCCGGCTGCCCGCCGGATGATTGGCTCATATATTCTTTCCCAGAACGCTTTTGGCCACATGAAGGTCTTGTAATAGAAACCGGCACCGAGAAATGGGGACAGAAGGTCATTTACCTCAAGCAGATCCCGGTTCAGCGACCCCCAATAGTTTTGCGCTCTGGCATCAATCCCATGATGAAGCTCTTGCTGCGTCAATCTCACGTTGGGGGTGATCTCGCCTGCGCGGTGCAACTCGACCAACCCGTTCGGCTCCTGGCTGCCATCAGACATAATGCCGCGCGGTCGATGGTACTTGAAGGAGCGCCCGACCAGCGACACACCATTGGCCAGCAATGCGGAGGCCATCGTATCGCCCTTGAACCCGGAATAGGTGGCTCCATTGAACCTGAACGCCACCTTGATGTCGCGATCTACCAATCCTTTGCCGTCCAGCCTCATGTCTTGGTCCCATTGGCCAGATTGACGGATAGAATTTCATGGGTCGATACGTTGCGCTCGACGACAAGCCATGCCGCACAACCCGCTTCGTGTTGCCACAGGTCCTGGGTGACCTGGGTGGGGTTTTCCCGAATATGCAGGTAGCGGTGCATTGCTTCTACGTCCCCTTCATCGGGACGGTCCAAGTAGTCCTTTGCACCGAGATAGTAGAATTCGCGCCGGTCGCGCTCTCCGCAGAGAGGACAAGTGATCCGCATGTACTGCCTCCCTAATGCAGGTTGTGCTGAGAGCCGGTGCCCTCTTCATCCATCAGGTTTTCACCTGTCTCGAAACGGTCAAACGTGTGACGTTGAGCGACCTCATGCGGGCGATCTTCCGCCATCAGATGGGCCATACACCAGCCGCTTGCCGGCACCGCCTTGAAGCCCCCGTAGCACCAGCCGCAATCCATATAGAGACCATCAATTGGGGTGCGGTCGATGATAAAGGAGCCGTCAGGCGTCATGTCCATGATGCCACCCCAACTGCGCAAAACCTTGGCCTTGCCGATGGCAGGCATCAACGTCATTCCCGCCTCCATCACATGCTCCATCATCGGCAGATTGCCCCGCTGCGCATAGGACGCGTAAAAATCCAGATCGCCGCCAAATACCAGCCCTCCCTTGTCCGATTGGCTGATATAGAAATGCCCCATCCCGTAGCTGATCACGTGATCAATAGCGGGCTTGAGACCTTCCGAGACAAAGGCCTGAAGCACATGGCTTTCAATCGGAACCTCAAGCCCGGCCATAGCAGCAACCTGGCTGGAGCGACCGGCGGTCACTATGCCGACTTTTTTGGCGCGGATGGTGCCGCGCGTGGTTTGCACGCTTTTGACCACCCCGCCAACGACATCGATCCCCGAGACCTCGCAATTCTCGATCAGGTCTACCCCAAGGCGGTCGGCGCCTCGCGCATAGCCCCATGCAACCGCATCATGGCGCGCTGAACCGCCCCGCCCGTGCATCAGGCCGCCATAAATCGGGAACCGGGTATTGTCGAAATCAAGATAGGGTATCTCGGCGCGCACCTGCTCTGTGGACCACAGCTCGGCGTCGTCGCCTTGATTGATCATCGCGTTGCCGCGGCGTGCGAACGCATCTCGCTGACCATCCGAATGGCACAGCATAATAACACCGCGCTGAGACATCATGACGTTGTAGTTCAGTTCCTGTTCGAGACCTTCCCAAAGCTTCAGCGCGTGTGAATAGAACTCGGAATTGCCCGGCAGAAAGTAGTTTGCCCGAACGATTGTGGTGTTGCGGCCAATATTACCGGACCCGATATGGCCCTTTTCGAGGACAGCGACATTTGTGATCCCGTGATTCTTCGCCAGATAATATGCGGTCGACAACCCGTGCCCGCCGCCGCCGATTATAATCATATCGTATTCTGATTTGGGCTCAAGGCTACGCCAAATCGGACGCCAGCCAACATTTCTGGACAATCCCTCTTTCAAAATTCGAAGGGCGTTGTACCCCATTGGCCTGCCTCTCCCGGTGTTCTTTTTCAAAGAGAACACCGGCACTTGGTAAATACAATACTGAGGTCACCAAAATTGAATTTCCAAACAAGAAAACGGCCCCTCAAAAGGGGCCGTACTCATGTTTCTTCGCTTCGGTCAGCTTGGCAGCGTATCAGCTGGCCCCGGATGTGCCACCGCCCGTTGTGCTGCCACCTGTATCGCTTGAATCTTCTGTTCCAACCTGGTCACCATCACCATCATCATCCTCGTCTTCAAAGTCGATGGATGTATCAGGCTCGTCCGTCTTAACCAGTGTGGGGTGGAAACGTGGTCGTGTTACAATCGTATTGCGATATACTTTATCTTCGATGCCTACGCGAAAGATCGGCTGATGCAGCACTGCTGTTTCCGTCACCACGACATTATCATCATCACCCATCACCGGTATCCATGAGGAGTCTCTGTCGATATCCTCCTGTGTAAGGTCGTTCATGCCGTTGGGACCGTAGGACCAAACAACTGTATAGGCAGTATTACCATCATCATCGTAGATGTTGTTGATCAGCGAAATCCGCATTTTGGGCGCTGCGTTGCTCGGGATCATGTAGTCGAGGACGTCGCGCATATTGTCGAGATACGGTTCATCCACCTCTTCTTGGCGGGACAACACGTCACTCACTGCGTAGCTCGCTTTCATCACCAGCGTCTTTTGCCGATATGCGTCGAACCATACGAAAGTCGCACAGTAGAAAGCGGCCAGGATTGGCAGCATGATAATCGCTTCGATTGTGACTGAACCATCTTCGCGACGGACACATCCGGTCAGCTTCTTCCACGTGCGGGGCAGTATTTTTGGGGTCTCAAACATTAGTTTGGCTCCTGAGCAAAGATCGAACTGGCAACCAGCTGCATATTTCCCGCCTCATCTGTTTTCAGCATCGCACCCAGCCCCAGGGAGGGGTAAAGTGGGTCGATAACGTAGCAGGCCCGAATAAACATCAGATCACTCGGTCCACCGTTGCTGAAATCCGTGACTGGAAGCCCATCTTCGTTCTTGTTGATGCAGGTCGCGCGCACCGGCGGTAGGGCGAAGGTGTCCCGGTCGATAACGACCATCTCAAGCAGCAGGTTCTCCCGACAGCCCTTTAGCATGGCGGCGTTGCTGCATACGCGGTCACGGATTTCTTCGCGCGTGAAACTTTCACTGGTGCCCAATCGGACATCGCGCATGGCACTGTCCATGCCATGCTCAAGGAGTGTCAGCCGAATGGTCGCCATTCCAAGCTCGAAAATCGATACGAAAAGCAACAAGAAGACGGGTACGACAAGCACGAACTCTACGGTTGCGTTACCGTCCTCCGATTTAGCGTGCCGCCAGATGTTGAACAATTTTCTCACCACGAACTCCGATACCCTAGAATGTCAGCTTCAGACGCTGAATGGCGTTAGCGATTTCACCAAATGCTTCAGAAATCTCCTGACCTTCGACCCGGAAAAAGTTGCTCGCAGCGCTTGCGCAGTTTTCCATCACGATTGCCGAGGCATCAGAAACTTCGAACCCAATCGTATATACAATAACGTCCTCGTCCTTCGCAGCGGTGCAGGCATTGTTCAGGCGCGTATTTTTCTCACCCGGGTAGACTGAGTCCATCACGTCGTCGAGCGTGTCGTAATACTCGTCACGATCCCAATCACGTGCATAGTGGTAGTAATAGGCGAAATATTTCACGCCCATCATCGCCCAGACCTCAGGCCAGGTCAGCTCTTCGTCGATACTGTCGTGACGGCGGCGGCCACTGAAATAGTCCTCATAGTAATCGCCGCGCGACATAAAGTAGTCGTTGTTACCGCCCGGGCGCTGTTTGTAATGCGACAGCCATGTGCTGTTTCCGTTGGAAGTTGGAACCCACCACAATGTGGAGTCACCCTCAGCATAATCCTCGTCCAAGGTGCGCTGCCGTGTATTGATCCCATCAGTCATAACCACCAGAATCTTGAGCGTATTGTCACGATCATATTCAAACGGCCGGCCGCTGAAGGCGGTCGAGCGACCACCTTCGGTGAAATTTTCAGAATCGTCCGGAAGATGATCCAGAACCAATTTCGCCTTGGGGTTCAAGAAGTAGGAGCCCCATTTCACGCCCAAGTCGATGGATGTATTCCCGCCCGAAGTGAGGGAGTTGATTCGGCCCTTTAGTTTTTCAAGATCCTGGGACATCAATGTGATCCGGGATGCGTCGGATACGGGGCAAACAAATTGGCGTCTCGCACCATCGTCAGAACTGACGTTGGGATGGTTTATCGTTGTATAATATGGGTCGAAGTGACCTGTGCGCTGTAGATCATTGGTGTTGCCCATAGGGGAGGCATCAAGCGAGATTTCACCAAGGGAGAGCGCGCCAGCCACCTCATTGGTGATTTCGACTGTTTGAAAATCTTCCGCTTCGAAGTCAACACAGTGAGAATAGTCATGCTCATCAGTTACATTCAACTGATTTAGGACGTCCTCACCGGCATTCACCTGCATGTTGTAAGGAATGATGTTGATGGAGACGCGGTCAGCATTATCCAAAGTCAGAAGCGCCTCCAGGAATTCATTGGCAGCATCTTTCAACGCCGCAAGTTTTGTCTGCGTGCCCGAGTTGTCCAATTGCCCCATCGAGCCAGAGATATCCAAAACGAGACTGATCTCGACATCTTGGGTGCTTTCTTCGGCCGTGCTGGTGCCGGAGGCTACCATTTGGCTGATCCCCAGCATATTCAGGAACAGGCTTTTAACTTCTGTACGGGCGGATATCTGCACCGTTTTCGTCAAGAGGCTGCAATTACCAACGACGTTTACAGCGGTTGTGTCGAGACCGGCTTTGTTAAAATAGTCAAGCGCCACATCTTCGCAATCAATCGGTTCTCCTTCTTCATCGATGGGCCCTTTGAGCGCTGCTGCTGCCAGAGCCGCGCGGTCAAGCGTGTATTGGACGCGAGCGCGATCATGCTCGAAGCGCATGAAGTCGATGGCCATACCACCGGCCCACAGCATCATAACGAAAATTGTCAAACCGAAAACGACCATCGCCCCGCCCTCTTCCCGGCGGAACCCTTTCGCTTGGCGCATCGCGCGCCGAAGGCTAAAACGCTTCATCTTCATTCCCTTTGAGCCACTCATGACTGCCCTTTCCCCGTGCCAGCACGCACAAAAACATTCACTCGAACGAGAGTCGTCCGATTTCTAATTGACCCGAATACTGTGGCTAGAATTTGACGAGGATGGCCTAATTCACGCCATATTAACCTTTGGAAACAGACAAATTAGTTTGAATCGGATGAGTGTTTCCATATCCCGGCCAATGAGTGGCAACGCACGAATCGCGATTGGTTGCGGCGACCGAAAGTTTACAAAATATTCTCAGAGTGCTGGCCATATGCTCTTTGATACCGTTAGGCTCGTTTTTACTTGGCCTAAGAAATAGCCACTTAGAGCAAAATTTGATCAGAGCTTCAGGGAGCCATCATGAGCGCACAAACCGAACCATCATTTCGCGATTCAGTCGAACTTATGTATAGCCGCGCCGTTAAGCTGATCGACCTGCCTCCTGGCCTTGAAGAAAAAATCCGCGTTTGCAATGCAACCTATACCGTGCGCTTTGGCGTTCGGCTGCGTGGCCAATTACATACGTTCACAGGCTACCGTGCGGTCCACTCGGAGCATATGGAACCCGTCAAAGGCGGCATCCGGTTTGCTATGGCTGTTCATCAGGACGAGGTGGAAGCGCTCGCGGCCCTCATGACTTTCAAATGCGCACTGGTAGAGACACCTTTTGGCGGATCAAAAGGTGGTCTGCGCATCGACCCCAACGAATGGGAAGAACATGAGTTGGAACAGATAACGCGTCGTTTCGCCTATGAGTTGGCAAAGCGCGACCTGATCCATCCGTCCCAGAACGTGCCTGCCCCGGACATGGGCACTGGGGAACGCGAGATGGCCTGGATCGCCGATCAGTACGCGCGGATGAACACCACCGATATCAACTCACGCGCTTGCGTCACCGGCAAACCGATCAATGCTGGCGGCATTCAAGGCCGCACCGAGGCTACCGGGCGTGGCGTTGAATATGCCTTGCAGGAGTTCTTCCGCTACCCGGAGGATATGGCCAAGGCCGGCCTTGAGGGCACATTGAAAGGCAAACGGGTCATCGTTCAGGGTTTGGGGAATGTGGGCTATCATGCCGCCAAGTTTCTGTCGGAGGAGGATGGAAGCCTTATCACTGCAATCATTGAGCGGGACGGCGCGATCCACAATGAGGACGGCATTGATGTCGAAGACCTACGCGCCTGGATCGGCGATCATGGCGGTGTCTCCGGCTATCCCAAAGGGACCTATGTGGCCGACGGCTCTGCCGCGCTTGAATATGAGTGCGACATTCTCATCCCCGCCGCGCTGGAGGGCGTGATAAACCTGTCAAATGCGAAAAACATCAAAGCGCCTTTGATCATCGAGGCCGCCAATGGACCGGTGACAGCCGGTGCGGACGAGATCCTGCGAAAGATGGGCTGCGTCATTATCCCGGATCTCTATGCAAATGCAGGCGGGGTAACGGTGTCATATTTCGAATGGGTCAAGAACCTGAGCCATATCCGCTTTGGGCGGATGGAAAAGCGTCAGGAAGAGGCCCAACACCGCGCCCTTATTGAAGAGCTGGAACGCCTGTCCGCAGACAAAGGTCTGGGTTGGGAACTTAGCGCCGATTTCAAAAACAACTACATGCGCGGTGCTGGCGAGTTGGAACTGGTGCGCTCTGGCCTCGATGACACGATGCGCACAGCCTATCAAGCCATGCGCAAGGTCTGGCACGAGCGCGATGATGTGGAAGATCTTCGAATGGCGGCTTATCTCGTCTCGATCGATCGCATCGCCGCGAGCTATCGCGCCAAGGGCCTGTAGCGCCTTAGCTTTCAGACCGAAAATGCGGGCACCGCGCTGTGCGAACGGCTTGGTGTCCGCGTTCTTCTACAGGTCCAGCTCTTTGAATTGGCCATCCCGCTGCGCGACCAGAGCCGAGATCGTGTCCGCCATAATCTTGCCGTCCGAGCCGGGTGTGACCCCGCCAATCCCGATCCGCTTGCCAACTCGCCACCACAAGCCCGGCGCCCATTTGAACGGGTAGCTTACCTTGGTCGTGATCAAAAACCCGTTGGACGGCTTAAAAGCAAAGAAGGACCGATCCACTTTGTGGATGTCTTCCGTTCGACAAATCAACGTCCCATCGGATAACCGCAGCTCCTGCTCGGTCAATTGGATCATCCGGCCTGTGACCTCCCACATGCGATACCCGCCATAAAGACTTGCGACGCCGAACCCGATCAGCAACACCGCATAGAGGACAGATGGCGGGTTGGTAGCGGCCACATAGAGCAGCAACAGGCCTAAAGAATAGAGAACCCCGGTGCCGAACATGCGACGCGGCGCTGAGGGGATGATCCCGGTGATAACCTCGGATGTGGGTTCTGGCGACATGGGAGGCTCCTTCACGTTTCCCACCGCTTAGCTGGTCAGGCCTCTGGTCTCAACCGCGAAGCACCGTCACCTCATAGCCCGGCTCTTCCGGCTCATCATCCACCAGTTCTGCCGGGAAGCCCGGCGCGCGGATATCCAAACCAGTCGCTTCTTCCAATCGCTCAATGATGCGGTCCGATTGCGCGCGCTCGCCATAGCGCGCCTGCCCGTCCCTGAAAATGTCGATCAGCTTCGGTGACAACTCCAATGGCACCGCGTTGCGGTCGGCGATCTCCTGGAACAGTCCAATATCTTTCAGTACCAAATCCATTGTGAAATCCACGCAGCGCGACCCGTTCAAGATTACCTGGCTTTCGGTTTCATGCGCGAAGGAAGTGCCACTGGAAATCTTGATCGCCTCATAGGTGGTCCCCAAATCCATACCGGCGGCTTTCGACACCACCAGCGCCTCGCAAACGCTGAGCAGGTTCGCTGTGGCCAGATAATTGGTCATCACCTTCAATATGCTCGCCGTGCCCAGATCGCCTGTGTGCAGCACCCGCCGCCCCATTGTGGTCAATAACGGCAGCACCTGCTCAAATGTCGCCCGGTCGCAGCCTGCAAAGATGGAGATATTGCCCGTATCCGCCCGGTGGCAGCCACCAGAGACCGGGCAATCCACCGCCACAGCGCCCGTGGCGATCACCTTCGCCCCAAGACGCTTGATCTCGGCCTCATCTGTGGTGGACATCTCCAGCCAGATTTTACCTGGCCCGCAGGCCTCAAGTAGACCGTCTTGGCCCTCGACCACTGCAGCCGAAATCGTTGGATGCGGCAGGCAGGTGATCACCACGTCGCAGGCTGCCATTATCTCGCGCGGGGAGTTCGCCGATTTGGCCCCGCACGCGACCGCGTCTGCAACCAGTGCATCATCCAAATCGCGGACGGTCACGTCCAACCCGTTGCGGATCAACGACCCTGACAGCTTGCCGCCCACATTGCCCAATCCGATAAACCCGATTTTCATGGCCATTCCTCCCTCGCCCGCTGGCCTCTACACTGCCCGCCGCAGGGTTGCCGTCTTGCCCGAAACCGACCATCTGTGCGTCGCAGAACCGTTGCGGTGCGCCGATGCGATTGCCCAAGCCACGCGGCACGCCTAGCTAAGGGGCAAAGGAGGACCACCCTATGTCCATCAGACCTGTCAAAGAAACCTCGCAAGCCATGCCTACAATGGAGGGCGCGGGCGTGCATCTGCACCGCGCGTTTGGCTTCACCGATCCCACCATGCTGGACCCGTTCCTGATGATGGACGATTTTCGCAACGACAATCCGGCGCATTACGAGCGCGGCTTCCCGTGGCATCCTCATCGCGGCATCGAGACCATCACCTATGTTCTGAAGGGCGAGGTCGCGCATGGCGACAGCCTTGGTAATACCGGCATATTGAAAGATGGTGCGGTGCAATGGATGACCGCGGGCTCCGGCATTCTGCATCAGGAGATGCCCAAGGGGAACGCGCAAGGCCAGATGCATGGCTTCCAGCTTTGGGCCAACCTGCCCGCCAGCCTCAAAATGACAACGCCCCGCTATCAAGATGTGGACGGCGGTGAGATCCCTGAAATCATCGACGATGACGGCACCAAAGTCCGGGTGGTCATTGGAGAGTTCTGGGGCAAACGCGGCCCTGTGGACGGCATCGCGGCCGATCCGCAGTTTCTGGATATCTCGGTCCCCGCTGGCCTGCGCAAAACCTTCAAGATCGACACCTACCGGCGCGCGTTTGCCTATGTGTTCGAGGGTGCGGGCAGTTTCCGCGACGCCTCAAAGCCTTCGGGCATCTTGCTGGAGAAAGAGGTTCAAGGCGAGGAGGTCAACATTCGCGACTTGTCCGGCGACCGCACGTTGATTCAGTTCGGCACCGGCGACGAGGTCACGGTGCAGGCCGGTGAGCAAGGCATCCGCTTTCTGCTGATCTCAGGCGCGCCGATTGAAGAACCTGTGGCATGGCACGGCCCGATTGTGATGAACACGCAAGAAGAGCTGCGGCAGGCAATGGCCGATCTACGTAATGACACGTTTATCAAACCGGCTCACTGATCTGCGCACCGCCTATAGCGAGGCTGTTCATGACCAAGAGCGGTCTCGTTTAGATATAGCCCCGCCAAACCAGCAGGCCTACTAGTGCGCCGAAGACAAGCAGGAATTGCCCCGCGAAGGCTGCAAGCCTGTTATAGCGTCGTCTGGATCGTTCAGCTGGCACGTCGATTGCGTTCAGAAAACGCTCTATCTCAACCGTGGCCCGTGTCAGGCCGTCGCGGTCTACGCGCATGGCAAGGCGAGGGTTGTCCGCCATTTTTTGAGCATCGACGAGCAAATCCCCTGCCCGCCTGACCCGCCCGGGCAGCTTGCGACGCACATAGTCCAACCGCTTTTTTAATGTAGCGCCTCGTGCCCCAAGCCTGCTTTCCAACAAAGCGAAGACCCGCGCCACAAGCGCCTGTATCTCTGCCGGTTCCATTTCGTTGTGCACCTTGACGCTAGACATCCCCAGCGCCCTTATACGCCCGAGCCTGCGCTTTCCAAGCCCCGCGAGTCCTGATACCGCAAAGACATGCTGAATTACGTCACCTATGGGGATGCGAGCGCCCCGACCCTTCTTATTGCACATGGGCTTTTTGGATCTGCGCGAAATTGGGGTGTCATCGCCAAGCGGCTGTCTGACCAGTTCCATGTCGTGGTCGTGGACATGCGAAACCACGGCCAAAGCCCCCGCGGCCAGACACAAAGCTATCATGATATGGCGAATGATCTGGCCAAGGTGCTCGCGCATATAGGCCCGTCCCATGTGCTGGGGCATTCGATGGGCGGCAAAGCAGCGATGGTGCTGGCGCTGACGCAGCCGCAATTTCTACGCAAGCTCATCGTCGCCGATATCGCACCTGTCGGATATAGTCATACACAGGCGCATCTGATCGACGCAATGCGCAAGATTGATCTGGATCGCATCGACACCAGAGGCGACGCGGACCGACAATTGCAACCTTTCATTGAAGAAGACGGCGTCCGCGCGTTCCTGCTGCAATCCCTGGACGTGAAGGGACGGAAATGGCGGCTGAACTTCGATATACTTGAGAGCGAGATGGCGCGTATCATCGGCTTCCCGGACCTCACAGGGCACCATGAAGGAGCGACCCTGTTTTTGTCAGGAGCCGCATCTGACTACGTCACGGCCGCCCATCGTGACACGATCCGCACTTTTTTCCCTGCCGCACGTTTTGCGAAAATACCGGGTGCAGGGCATTGGCTTCACGCCGAAAAGCCCCGCGAGTTCGTGGCGTCAGTCCGCGTCTTTCT
>CALFWN010000114.1 GCA_937928335.1 uncultured Litoreibacter sp.
TTGGCCCGGACCCTGATGCGGGAGGGCAAACATGCGCAGGCCTATAGCGTGGCCTCCTCGCATTACCTCACCAAAGGCTCCGCCTTTGCCGATCTGGAGTGGCTGTCGGGTTTTCTGGCCCTGCGCTACCTGAACGCGCCCGATCAGGCGTTGCAGCATTTTCAGGTTTTTGAAGCTGCCGTCGCCACGCCCATCTCGCTGGGCCGCGCGGGCTATTGGACGGGCCGGGCGCATGAGGCTTTGGGCAATAGCGAAGCCGCCGCCAAGGCCTATGCTTTTGGCGCAAAGTTCCAATCCTCATTCTATGGCCAGCTTGCCGCCGAACAAGGCGGCCTGCCCGCCCATGCGGCCATGACCGGCAAGCAAAACTATCCCGATTGGCGCGAGGCTGATTTCAACGGCGACCCCGTATTCGAAGCCGCCCGCCTGCTGCACCGCGCCGGGATGCGCAGCCTGTCAGAACGGTTCTTCGTGCATCTGGCCGAAACCCAGACCCGCACCGAACAGGGCCAGCTGGGCGATCTGGCGCTTGAGCTGGAAGAGCCCCATATCGCGCTGATGCTCGCCAAAGAGGCCGCCCGCCAGGGTATGCAGCTTTACAAAACCTACTTCCCCATCGCCACACCTGCTGGGATGGAGCTGCCCGTCGACGAGGTATTCGCCCTCTCCATTGCGCGGCGCGAAAGCGAGTTCGACCCGGTCGTGGTCAGCCCTGTGGGTGCGCGCGGTTTGATGCAGCTGATGCCCGGCACCGCCAAGGACATGGCCACCAAAACCGGCGAGCCCTATAATCTGGCGCGGCTGCGCTCTGACCCCAGCTACAATGCACGGCTCGGTTCCGCCTATCTGGCGGCGCTGGCACAGCGCTACCAGGACAACCCGGTGCTGATGTCGATTGCCTATAATGCGGGGCCGACCCGGGCGGATCGCTGGATGCGGCAATTTGGCGACCCGCGCAGCGCATCCGTCGATATCATCGACTGGATCGAGAACATCCCTTTCACTGAGACCCGCAACTACGTGATGCGCGTCACCGAAAGTTTCATGCCCTACCGCGCCCGGCTGACGGGGCAGGTGCAGCCGCCTAATCTGCTGGCTGATCTGCGCCGCTGACCCGCGACCTCCACAAGGTAAACAGCCCCGCCGCGATCACCAATCCGACGCCGATGGCGATATTCATTTCGATGGTTTCACCAAAGACCAGCACCCCGATGACACTGGCAAAAGCCAGTTGGAAATAGGCAAAGGGCTGCACGGCGGAGGCCTCGGCCAGCTCATAGACGCGGATCAGCAGGTAATGCCCCGTCGCCCCCGTGACGCATAACAGCGCCATCCATGCCCAGTCCGGCCCGCTCATCGGCTCCCAGAACCACACACCCACGAGGGTCATCCCCACGGCCCCCGCCACCCCCGTCCAGAAAAACGAGGTCGCGGTGCGGTCCTGGCGCGCCGCATAGCGCGTCAGCAGCGAGTAAAGCGCAAACATCGTGGCCGAAAGCAGCGCCACAAAGGCCGCCGGGCTGAACACTTTGACGCCCGGTTGTAACATGATCAGCACACCCACAAAGCCGATCCCGATGGCGATCCAGCGCCGTGGCCCAACCTTTTCGCCCAGGATCGGCCCCGACAAAGCGGCGACAATCAGCGGGTAGCTGGCGAAAATGGCAAGGCTCTCGATCAGGCCCAAAAGGGTGAAGGCCAGTACCATGACGCAGACCTCGGCGGCCAGCAGCAGCCCGCGAAACACCTGCAACACCGGTTGATTGGTCCGCGCCGCATTGGCGATGGAGCCCGCCCGCCTCGCGCTGACCGTCAGCACAAAAGCGGCGAAAAACCAGTAGCGGATCATCACCACCATGATCACGTTATACTCCCCCGCCAAATGCCGAGAGATGCCGTCCTGCATCGCAAAGATCAGCATCGTCAGGATCATCAGCCAGATGCCGCGCCGCGTGTCACTCATCGTTTCACGCCCACCGACATGTGCCGCTTGCGGCCAAACCCCTGCACGCGGGCAACCTCGAAACCCGCATCGACAAGCGCCCGGCGCACATGGCCCGCCGCCGTATAGGTCGCAAATGTACCGCCTGTCTTGGTCTGTGCCCCCACGGCCTGCATCAGCTTCGCCCCCCAGAGCTCCGGGTTTTTGGCAGGCGAAAACCCGTCCAGAAACCACGCATCCGCCGGGTTTTGCATGGCGGGCACGGTCGTATTGGCGTCGCCCATGATGATCCGCGCCTTCAGGGTCGGGGTCTCTACCTCAAAGCTTTCCTGCGACCACGCGCCCAGCAAAATGGCGGCGTAATCCGCCAGCATCGGGAAGGCCGCAAGCGAGGTTTCGGCATCCTCGCGGGCCATCGGGAAGGCCTCGAAACTGGTAAACTGCAACTGGCCCGCGACACCGAAATCGTTAAACATCTTCCACGCGCAAAGCAGGTTCAGCCCGGTGCCGAACCCCAGCTCAGCCACATGAAACCCGTCGCGGAACCGCGCAGGCAGATCATTGCCCACTAGGAACACATGGCCCGTCTCCGCCATCCCGTCTTCCAGCGAGAAATACGGGTCATCAAACCGGGTCGAGACCGGCACGGCCCCGTCGCGCCATTCCACCTCTGCCATCTGGTCCGCCCCGCGCGATTGCCCTACATTCGCCTGCGACAATGAGTAAGGAGCGCGGCCTTGTCCACGCCAGATATCACCGTCCTGGGTGGCGGCATTTTCGGGCTTTCGGTGGCTTGGGCCTGCCTTGCCCGCGGCGCCCGCGTCCGGGTGATCGAGCGCCGCGCCATCGGGGCAGGGGCCTCGGGCGGGATCGTCGGCGCCTTGGCCCCACACACGCCGGAAAACTGGAATGACAAGAAGCAGTTTCAGCTCGACAGCCTGATCATGGCCCGCAGCTTCTGGCCAGAGGTTGAGGCGGCCTCGGGCCTGCCTAGCGGCTATGTGCAAAGCGGCCGCCTCCAGCCTGTACCGGATGCCCGAAGCCTGGAGCTTGCCCATCAACGCGCCCGAGGCGCGCGCGCGCTGTGGCAGGGCAGGGCCGCGTGGAATGTGGTGGACGAGGTGCCAGGCAATTGGACCCCGCCCAGCCCCACCGGCTGGTGGGTGCATGACACGCTTTCGGCCCATATCCACCCGCGACATGCCGTTGCCGCGCTGGCGAAAGCCTTTGAAAACAAGGGCGGTGAGCTGGTGTTCGGCGCGGCCACCCCGCAAGGCATCATCATCCACGCGACCGGTTATGAGGGGCTGCTGGAGCTGTCAGACAAGATGGATCAGCCCGTAGGAGGCGGCGTCAAAGGGCAGGCGATCTTGCTGGAATACAACGCCAAAACCCTGCCGCAGCTCTATGCTGACAGCCTGCATATCGTGCCGCATCACGATGCCACCGTGGCCATTGGTTCAACCAGCGAGCGCGATTTTGATAGCCCGGACCAAACCGATGCGCAGCTGGATGACATCCATGCGCGTGCCGTCCAGGCTCTCCCCGCGCTAGCAGATGCCCGCATACTGGAGCGCTGGGCCGGGGTGCGCCCGCGTGCCAAAAGCCGCGCCCCGATGCTGGGCGCGCACCCGCTTTATCAAGGTCAGTATATCGCCAATGGCGGGTTCAAAATCGGCTTCGGCATGGCCCCCAAAACGGGTCAGGTCATGGCCGATCTGATCCTCGAAGGCCGTGATGCCATCCCCGACAGTTTCAAACCCGCAGCGTCATTGCGCTGAGGCGCTCAGACACAGCCGCCCATCCGGCCCACGCACCCACATCTCAAGCCCGTCTGGCCCCGGTTTTGCGCAAAGCGCGACCTGCTCGAAATCAAAAACCGGCGCATGGGCGCGGAAGGAAAACGCGGCCAGCCCGCCCAGCTCCCGCTCCGCCATCAGCATCAGATACTGGGCCAGCAACGGCCCATGCACGACCAGCCCGGGATAGCCCTCGACCTCACGCGCATAGTCGCGATCATAGTGAATCCGGTGGCCATTGAAGGTTAACGCGGAATAGCGAAACAGCTCCGTTGTGGTAAACGCCCGCGCCTCATGCAGGGTCTCATCCACCGGCGCGGCCTCAGAACGCAAGACCGCCTCCCCTGAGGCCTCCTCCCGGTAGATCAAATCCTGCCAGTCGGTCACGACCAATGCCCCGTTTTGACGTATCTCATGACGCAAGGTGACAACGCCCAAAGCCCCGCTGCGCCCTGTCTTGCGCTCCGCACGCTCCAGAACGGAGACCTTTTGCGCGGCTACCCCCGGCATCAGGTCTTGGCGAAATCTCAGCCGCCCCCCGGCCCACATGCGTCGCGGCAGGCCCAGATCAGGGATCAGCCCGCCCAGTTTGGGATGCCCGTCGCGTCCCAGCCGGTCCGCCGGCTGCGCGTCCCAGAAAAACACCTGATGGGCGAAGGGATGCGCCTGCGCACCGCTCAGCACAAGAATTGTGTTCAGCGCCTTGAGCCGGGCCGGGTCTATCGGGTCATGCAATTGGATCTCGGCGGGCATTTGGGTCATGATGTCGCCAGTCTGCCCCATCGCTGCAAAGGTGCAAGCCCGAATGCCCACGCTCGCAAGCCTTGATCATCTGGTCCTTACAGTCAGCAATATCGACGCCACCGTGGCCTTCTACCGCGACGTGCTCGGCATGGAGGTGGAGGTCTTTACCCCCGCAGATGGCACCCGCCGCACGGCGCTGAAATTCGGCGGCCAGAAGATCAATCTTCACGTGGCGGGCGCGGAATTCAAACCCCACGCAAACCATCCTCTGCCGGGCAGCGCCGATCTGTGCTTTCTCAGCCCAACGCGGATAGAGACATGGCAGACCCATCTGGCCAGTCGGCACATCAAAATCGAGCAGGGCCCCGTTGCCCGCACCGGGGCCACGGGGCCTTTGCTGTCGATCTATCTGCGCGACCCCGATCACAATCTGATCGAGATCGCAAACCAAAGCTAGGCGGCGGCTGCCCGAAGCCCGCCCATCAGGGTGCTCAGCGCCTTGATATAAAGCTCCGATGTCAGATGGCCGTTTTCGTCAAACGCATCATGGCACGCGCCGACCAGCACCTCGGGGCCGGGCAGAACATGCGCCCGAAACGGGATCATGCAGCTGCGCAGCATCGTTTGCGCCCGCTCGCCCCCCGCGCGCCCGGCGGTGGCTGACATGATGGCCACAGGCTTGTCCGCCCAGGGGCTTCCCTCCGTCCGGCTGACCCAATCAAGCGCGTTTTTCAGCACGCCAGAGATGCCTTTGTTATATTCCGGCGTCGCGATCACGACCGCATCCGCTGCCGCAATCGCGTCGGCCAGCGCCTGAACTTCGGTCGGAATGCCGTCACGTTCTTCCAGATCGCCGTCATAAAGCGGCAACCGCAAATCAGCCTGGGCAAAGGACGCAGCCTCGCCAAGCCGCGCGGCCTCAGCCAGAAGTCGTCGGTTGCACGACGCCGCGCGCAGCGAGCCCGAAAGCCCCAGAAGCGAATAAGAAGCCATATCGTCGTCCTTTTGATTTTTGTTTCCACGGAAAATAGAGCGCCGGGCGCCGTTTACCATTGCAAAGCCTGTGCGTCACACAACACAATATCCGCTCAGACCAGGGGATGGATATGACGCAAGCAAGACATGGCGGCAAGATACTGGCCGATCAACTGGCGGTCGAGGGCGTGGAGCGCGTCTTCTCTGTCCCGGGGGAGAGCTTTCTGGCCGCCCTTGACGGGCTCTACCAAAGCGGCATTCAGAACATCGTCTGCCGTCAGGAAGGCGGTGCGGCAATGATGGCGGAGGCGCATGGCAAGCTCACAGGGCGTCCCGGCGTCTTGTTTGTGACCCGTGGGCCGGGCGCAACAAACGCGTCTTCGGGCATCCATGTGGCCATGCAGGACAGCACCCCGATGGTGGTTTTTGTGGGTCAGATCGACA
>CALFWN010000115.1 GCA_937928335.1 uncultured Litoreibacter sp.
CAGGTCGTCAATGCGCTGAAACGAGCTTTGCGCCTCCTCGGGCCGCTTGCGGTCCAGCAGCAGTTTTGCGCCGGCCAGATAGGTCTTCATCGCAGCCAGAGGCTGGTTCAGCTCATGGCTGACCGCCGCCGACATCTCGCCCAAAGCGGCAAGTTTTTGCGACTGCACCAACGATTGTTCCGCCACCGCCAGGGTTTCCTGCACCTTTTTGCGCTCGGTAATCTCGCGACTCAGCCGCGCGTTGAGGTCGCGCAAATCTTCGCTTTCGCGCCGGAAAAAGCCCGCCGCCGACTGGGCGCGGCGCGACAGCACGTAGAAGGTCAGCGCCAGCAAAATGGCAAACCCCATGATCTCCAGCGCCAAAACGCCGTTCACCCGCTCGCGCACCGAGGCATAGGTCGAGAAATTGATCAGCCGCCAGCCCCGAAACGGGATACGGCCCTCCACGCGCATCACCGCCTCGCCCCGCAAATAGGCGTCAGGCGAGCGGCCCAGCTCGAAATACCCGTTGGTCAGCTCGATGGCGCGGCGCAGCGCGCCGGCAGGCGATTGGCTGGCCAGCGCGTCTTCAACCTTCAGCCCCCGCCAGCGCGGGTCGGTGGCGATCACGATCTGCCCTTCGCTATCGGCAATCATCACCGCGTCATTGGGCGAGCGCCAGCGGTTCTCGAACTGGCGCAGATCCACATCGACCACGATCACCCCGATGCCCTGCCGCTCCGAGGAAATCCGCCGCGAATAGGTGAACTGATAGGCGCCGGTCTCCTGCTGGGTGACATGAAACAGCGTGTCATTGGTGCGCAACGCGTCGATAAAATAGCTCACCGAGCGCCGCACCTCGCCAATCTGCGTCCGGTCAGAGGAGGCCACAACCCGCCCGTCAGCATCCATCAGCCGCAGCCCCGCCGCGCCGATTTCCTCCGAGAAGGTGATCAGCCGCTGCGAGGTGGCGGTGAAATCGCCCGAGTTCAGCGCTGCCACCATGATCGGGTCGCGCGACAACAGAAGCGGCACCACCCGGTTGCGCTGCAATTCCGAGGTGATCGCGTTGGAATAGAGCGCCACGCGCAGGTCGGCGGCGGCGCGGGTGCGCTCGGTGAAGCGGTCGGTCAGCCACAGGTTCGACACCCAGACGATGGTCACTGCAAGCGCGATCAGCATGATCGCGAATAACCGCACCTGCCAACGCGCCCCGATGGGACGTGGCGGCCCGGCGCGGCGCCGCTCGGATGTGGCGGCAGTGGCAGGTGGCTCTACGGAACTCATAGGCGGACGTTACGAGGTCTGCGCCCCCTCCTCAACAAACTCGGCACCCGTTCTGAGCGCCGCCTCTCCCCGGTCGGCGGTTTTACGCCGCCTGCATCACGCCGATCAGGGAGGCAAACAGTGCCGCCCCGTCCCGGTTGCCATGCGCGGCCTCCACAGCACGCTCGGGATGCGGCATCATCCCCAGCACGCGGCGGTTCTGCGACAACACGCCTGCAATATCCCCGGCCGAACCATTGGGGTTATCCGCATAGGAAAACGCCACCCGGCCCTCGCCGCGCAAACGCGCCACCAGATCCGCATCCGCCGAGTAATTGCCGTCATGATGGGCAATCGGCACCGTGATGCGCGCGCCTTGCGTATAGCCGCTCGTATAGGGGCTGTCGGCGCTCTCCACGACCAGCTCCTGCTGGCGGCAGACGAAATTCAGGCCCGCGTTGCGCATCAGGGCGCCGGGCAGCAGCCCGGTTTCGCACAAGACCTGAAACCCGTTGCAAATGCCGATCACATGCCCGCCGCCCTTGGCAAATTCCACCACCGCCGCGCAGATTGGCGAGCGCGCGGCAATCGCGCCGCAGCGCAGATAGTCGCCAAAGGAAAACCCGCCCGGAATGCCGATCACATCCAGCCCCGCGGGCAGCGCGGTCTCCTTGTGCCAGACCATCTCAACCTCGGCGCCCGCCAGCCGGAACCCCTGCGCCAGATCCCGGTCGCAATTCGAGCCGGGAAAGGTCAGAACCCCCGCCTTCATGGCCCGACCATCTCGATCGAGTAGCGCTCGATCACGGTGTTGGCCAACAGCTTCTCGCACATCTGCGTCACATCCGCCTCCGAGGTGCCATCCGCCAGATCCAGCTCGATCACCTTGCCCTGTCGCACGCCCTCAACGCCGTCAAAACCCAGCGTTCCCAGCGCATGGCGCACCGCTTCCCCCTGCGGGTCCAATACGCCGGTTTTCAACATCACATGCACCTTGGCTTTCATGGCGCGACGCCCCCTCTTTCCATGTTCATAAATATCCAAATCCCGGCCTCACCAGCCGCTCCCGTCAGTTGATCAGCTGCGGTTTGCCCGGCTGCGGGTTGTTTTGCGGCATCACGCCCAGACGGCGGGCCACTTCGGTATAGGCATCGGCCAGATTGCCCAGATCGCGGCGGAACACGTCCTTGTCCAGCTTCTGGCCGGTCTCGATATCCCACAGGCGGCACGAATCCGGGCTGATCTCATCCGCCACGATCAGGCGCTGATAATCGCCCTCGTAATGCCGCCCGATCTCGATCTTGAAATCGATCAGCTTGATGCCGACGCCGTACATCACGCCTGACAGAAAATCATTCACCCGCAGGGCCAGCGCGATCATGTCGTCCAGATCCTGCTGGCTCGCCCAGCCAAAGCCGATGATATATTCCTCGGGCACCAGCGGGTCGCCCAGATCGTCATTCTTGTAGGAGAACTCCACCAGCGGGCGCGGCAGCACGGTGCCCTCTTCCATGCCAAGCCGCTTGGCCATCGTACCGGCGGCATAGTTGCGCACGATGACTTCCAGCGGCACGATCTCTACGGCGCGGATCAGCTGCTCGCGCATGTTCAGGCGCTTGAGAAAATGGTTCGGCACGCCGATCTGGCTCAGCCCGGTCATGAAGAACTCGCTCAGCCGGTTGTTCAGCACGCCCTTGCCCTCGATGGTGGCGCGTTTTTCGGCGTTGAACGCGGTGGCGTCATCCTTGAAATACTGCACCAATGTTCCGGGCTCGGGGCCCTCGTATAAAGTCTTGGCCTTGCCTTCGTAGATTTTCTTGCCACGTGCCATAATCTCGGGGTCCCCAAACTGACTAAGCCTCTGGTGCAGGCCCGGTGCGGGCGCGCGGGCAGATGCTCTTCTTGCTGGCTATACGCGACACCCGCAATCGCCGCAAGGAGTGGCACACGCCCCTTGCACCGCCTCCCAAGCAGGGCCATATCTAATGCGACACCACACCTCTTGAGGAGAGCCGCCGATGGCCAATTTTGACGACCGCGCAGATGCTTTTGAAAACAAATTTGCCCATGATGCCGAGATGCAGTTCAAGGCCGGTGCCCGCCGCAACAAGCTTCTGGGTCTCTGGGCGGCAGAGCTGATGGGCAAGACCGGCGATGATGCGGCCAACTATGCCAAAGAGGTTGTCAAAGCCGATTTCGAGGAGGCCGGCGACGAGGATGTTTTCCGCAAAATCTCCGGCGATCTGGGCGGCAAGGCCGACGAGGAGACCATCCGCGCCAAAATGGCCGAGCTGACGGTCGAGGCCAAAGCGCAGGTCATGTCCGAGCTGTAA
>CALFWN010000116.1 GCA_937928335.1 uncultured Litoreibacter sp.
GGCCGCCATCGGCAGCACCGACACGGTCGGATAGCTGGTTGTCCAATAGGTGGCATGGTCCGTGTTCAATGCCTCGAAACTGCGATCCGGGCCGACAAGCAACGGCAGCCAGTGTCGCGCCAATGGCACGGTCAACAGCGCCGCCGCCTCGTTCTGAATAGCAAAATTCGGAGAGATGAACGCGATGCCCGCCACACCCTTCATCAGCGCAGGCTCCGTTGCGGCAATTGCCGCCAGAGTGCCCCCAGTCGAGGTGGCAATCACCACCGTCTGGCGCCCGATTTTGCGCCCGATGGCCAGCGCCTCTGCGGCGTCTTCGATCCAGTCGCCTGCACTTGGCTCCGCCATCGCCTCCGCCCCGCGCCCGTGACCGGCAAGCCGCGTAAAATAGAGATTGGCCCCAAGCGCCTGCGCCAGACGGTCCGGCACCGGGCGAATTTCCTGCAAACTCGCTGAATACCCATGCAGGTAGATCAGGGCCAAATCCGTCTGAGTACCGGGCGTCTTGGCCCAGATGATCTGCTTTTCCACACCCGGGGTGATGTCGTCAAACGCGGCCTCCCGTTCGGCGAGATACGCATCAAGATCGCCACCTAATACACTGGTTTCAAATTTTATTTCTGTATCCACGGGCTCACGCGGACCAAGCACCCAGAACAATACCAAAGCGACCAGAAACACGGCAAGCGCCTTGCCCAGCCAGCGGGCCACCTGCCTCACTCCGCCGCCTCTATGGCGTTGGTTGTGGCATCTTCGATCAGCTTCAGCGCCGCCGGGTCCGAGAATCTGTGATCGCCCCCTTTCAGCACGATCAGCCGCATGTCATCCCCCGTCGCATGGGAGATCAGGCGCAGCGCAACGGACATATCAACATCGGCATCATCAGTGCCCTGCATCATGCGCACAGGAAACGGCAGGTGCAGCGGGTCGCGCAGGACCAGATGATTGCGCCCGTCTTCGATGAGGTGTTTGGTAATGATATAGGGTTCGCCATATTCCGAGGGCAACGCGACCTGCCCCGCCTCAAGCGCGCGCTTTTGGTCGTCAGAAAAATCCGCCCACATGCTGTCTTCGGTAAAATCCGGGGCAGCGGCGATGGTCACAAGCGCGGCGATCTTGTCGGGGATACGCTTGGCCATAAGAAGCGAGATCCACCCCCCCATCGAGGAGCCGATCAGGATTTGCGGGCCTTTGGTCAGCTGCGTGATCGCGTCCTGCGCGTCCTGCGCCCAATCGCCGATACAGCCATCGGTGAAGGCCCCAGACGAAGCGCCGTGGCCGGAATAGTCAAACCGCAGAAAGGCGCGGCCTTGCGCCCGGGCCCAGGCCTCCAGATGCACGGCTTTGGTGCCGCCCATATCCGACTTGAACCCGCCCAAAAACACCAGCCCCGGGCCGAAGCCTTCGGTTTGGTGATAGGCAATCCGCCGCCCTGCCCCTGTGTGCAATTCCTGTGCCATTCCGCCCTCTGCCTTTGCTTGTACACAGGATATGCGAGGGCTCACGCAAAGGAAATAGCGCCACGGGCGGCGGCGCGCTTGACCTGCTGCAATTCTCGCTTACAACAGACGCCACATACAGACCCGCAACCGGGCGTTTCGTAGGCGCCAAACAGACGAGGAGACTGCCAGACATGGCCTCTATTTCCCTGACCTTTCCCGATGGCAATGCACGCGATTATGACGCGGGCATCACCCCTGCTGAAGTGGCGGCCTCCATCGCGACTTCGCTGGCAAAAAAGGCGATCTCTGCAACTGTGAATGGCGCGCATCACGACCTGCAATGGCCGATTGACGAAGACGCCTCCATCGCGATCAACACCATGAAAGACGAGGCCCCCGCGCTTGAGCTGGTCCGGCACGACCTGGCCCATATCATGGCGCGCGCGGTGCAATCCATCTGGCCTGACGTGAAAGTCACCATCGGCCCGGTGATCCAGAACGGCTGGTATTACGACTTTGACCGTGCCGAGCCGTTTACGCCTGAGGATTTGGGCGCAATTGAGAAAAAGATGAAGGAAATCATTAACCTGCGTGACCCGGTTCGCACCGAGATCTGGGACCGTGCGCGGGCGGTGAAATTCTACGAGGATGGCGGCGAGCCCTACAAGGTCGAGCTGATCGAGGCGATCCCGGGCGACGAGCCCTTGCGCATGTATTGGCATGGTGAATGGCAGGATCTGTGTCGCGGCCCGCATCTGCAACATACCGGCCAGGTGCCCGCCGACGCCTTCAAACTGATGAGCGTCGCAGGCGCCTATTGGCGCGGCGACAGCGACCGCGCGATGTTGCAACGCATCTATGGCGTGGCCTTCCTGAACAAGGAAAAACTCAGGGAATACCTGAACTTCCTGGAAGAAGCTGAGAAACGCGACCACCGCAAACTGGGCCGCGAAATGGACCTGTACCACATGCAGGAAGAGGCCCCCGGCCAGGTGTTCTGGCACCCTAACGGCTGGACCATCTACACCGAGCTGCAAGACTATATGCGCCGCCGCCAGCGCGCCGGTGGCTATGTCGAGGTAAACACCCCGCAAGTCGTCGACCGCAAGCTGTGGGAGGCGTCGGGCCATTGGGAGAAGTATCAGGAAAACATGTTCATCGTCGAAGTGGACGAGGATCACGCCCGCGAAAAAGCAGTTAACGCGCTGAAGCCGATGAACTGCCCCTGCCACGTGCAGGTCTATAATCAGGGCCTGAAATCCTACCGCGACCTGCCGCTGCGCATGGCCGAGTTTGGCTCTTGCGCGCGTTACGAGCCCTCGGGCGCGTTGCACGGTATCATGCGGGTGCGTGGGTTCACGCAGGATGACGGCCATATTTTCTGTCGCGAAGACCAGATCGAGGCCGAAACCGCCGTCTATATTGACTTCCTGTCGAGCATCTACCGGGACCTTGGGTTTGAAAATTTCCGGGTGAAATTCTCTGATCGTCCCGACACAAGAGCCGGGTCTGACGCGGTCTGGGACAAGGCCGAAAGCGCGCTTCTGTCAGCCACCCGCGCCGCCGGAATCGAGCCGGAAATGAACCCCGGCGAAGGGGCTTTCTACGGCCCCAAACTGGAATTTGTGTTAACGGATGCCATCGGGCGCGACTGGCAATGTGGCACCCATCAGGTGGATTTCGTCCTGCCCGAACGACTGGACGCGACCTATATCGGCGAAGACGGCGCCAAGCATCGCCCCGTAATGCTGCACCGCGCGACCCTTGGCTCCTTCGAGCGATTCATCGGCATTTTGATAGAGGAACATTCCGGCAAGCTGCCGATGTGGCTGGCCCCAAGACAGGCCGTTGTCGCCTCTATTGTGTCGGATGCAGACGCTTATGTATCTGAAATTGTTGACAAGTTGAAAGCCGCAGGCATTCGCGCGGAGGCTGATATCCGCAACGAGAAGATCAACTATAAGGTCCGCGAACACTCGGTCTCCAAAGTGCCGTTGATCCTTGCCGTTGGCAAAAAGGAAGTCGAGGATCAGACCGTCACGGTGCGCCGACTGGGCGAGAAACACACCAAGGTCGAGCCCGTTGACGATCTGATCGCAGCGCTGGTCAAAGAGACCACGCCGCCCGATCTGCGTTAACCTTTAAAGCAGCGCCTGCTGGGTGTCCTTTGCCCAACCAAGATAGAGCGTTCCGTCATCAATGACGGGGCGTTTCATCAATGTCGGATGCGCGGCCAATAGCTCGAGCGGATCTTTGGTGCGTTCTGAGTCGTCGAGCCCGCGCCATGTGGTCGAACGGGTGTTCAGGAGCGTATCACCAAATGTTTCATGGAAGCTCAGCAGCTGCCGGCGCTCAAGCGGGGTGTCGCGGATATCGACAAAGGTGACGTCCTTCCCGGCCTCCCGCAGCATTTTCAAGGCCTTACGGCAAGTATCGCAGGCTTTTATGCCGTATAATTTCATCAATTTCAGCTCCAATTTGAGGATGATTCACGCCGTCTCAATTTATGATAAATGCCAGCAAAGAAACAGTAATCGTTGATTTTTCGTCATAATTCACTAAGAGGAAACTTGTGAGACAGACTTTACGGTTCGGCCTTCTTCGCTTTGCGGGTGCCTGAAGTAAGACCTGGCATACACCAAACCGCCGGATAACCTGGGCGGCCAAAGAAGGAGAGACGGGATGGCCACTGGCACCGTAAAATGGTTCAACACAACCAAGGGCTTCGGCTTTATTGCACCAGATGATGGGGGCAAGGATGTGTTTGTACATATATCTGCCGTTGAACGCGCCGGTTTGACCGGGCTGCGCGACGACCAGAAAGTGCAGTATGAGATGATCGAAGGGCGCGATGGGCGTCAATCTGCGGGTGATCTGGTCGCGCTGGACTGAAACCCTAACCGATCCAAGTTTCGACTGCGGCCTGCCTTCGCGGGCCGTTTTTTTGTGTTTTGGGACAAAATGGGGCAAAATATTTCGGCCAAAAACCCATTTTGTACATTTTTCCAAGCCGGATTTCTTAACCTTTTGATAAGGGTCAGCCCCCGCCCCTCCTCGCGTGGGTTTGATGAGCGCGTGTGATCGCTTCGGGTTACTCTGAGGCGAACAAGCCCGGAGGTCACATGCCCGAACTCGTCACATTGCTCGCCGTCTATTACGCCTGCGCGGTGGATGCGGCACAAGGCACCCTGACCCAGACGCAGCGATTTGCCTGCAACGAGACCTACCAACAGGCCAAACGCCATTTTGCGCAAGACGAGGCGCTGCGCCAGCCCGGCTCTTATCTGCCGCCGGAGGAGAACACGCAGGCCTATTTGCGGCTGAAAGCATGGGAGGTCGAAAATGCCGAACTGGTCGCCGCGTTGAAGGCGCGTTGAAAGGCACCCGAACTGCATTGTTCGAATAGCGCAACACCACGCACAATGCGCTATGGTCTTACGATGTTGAATGAGGTCTGAAGACAGCAGTGCCGACAGGGCTTGGGGAGTGTCGCCGACAGCGCCCGCCTGATGGCGGCTATTCCAGCACTTCGCGTATCTTGGCCAGACCGAAATTGAGAGCCTGTTCGGCGGAAATGCGCGGCGGAATGATCAGC
>CALFWN010000117.1 GCA_937928335.1 uncultured Litoreibacter sp.
ATCAATGCGTGTCCGGGAAAATATCGGGTTTTGGTGGCGGGAGCTCATTATTCGTGTCCCAGCTATTCACCCAAGAGGTAAAGGCCTCTTCCGAGATGAAGACGCCTTTTTCGGCTTCAAGAACAGCGGCCTCAATCGCCACGCGTTCTGCCTCCTTGGCGCTCAGATGGGACCGAATGGCGCGGGCAGCGAGCTGCGAGGCGGAGATATCTTCGCGGCGGGCTTCCTCTTCCAGAGAGGCTTTCAGCTCGGCATCGACGCGCATGGTGAATTGGACAGTGGGCATGTGGGATACTCCTATTGTCTTACAATGTAAGACAGATGCGCACGCGCATCAATGGGATCGGTCCAAGTGAGGCCAACGCATCGACAATATCATGGGGTTTTGGATTATCTTGATATTTTCGATCATGTGAATTTTCCCCTTTTCCTTCCAACTACGAAGGTAACTCCACCGACCAACAACATGACGCCACCGAAAATCCAGAGAAGAAAGGACGTAAAGTAGAAAAGCAAGAAGGATGCTCCGGCAACTCGATTAACCCAATCGATTTCGGTTCTGCCATAAAGAGAAGCAATCATCGGAAACGCCGTACCGATACCAAAGAGCATCAATCCCAGCTTCACAGTTTTTTTGACCTCAATCGACATCCGCTATGGGCTCCGCCCCTTTCGCGCTGAAACGCTCCACCGAAGCGTTTCCAAGACGCGCTCAAGCCCCATACAGGTTCTTGTCGTGCTTCTCGACGATTTCCTCGAAGCGCCGGGCGAAGCGTTCATCGGCTTTCGCCTTCTGCTCCAGCACCTTGCGGGCAAAGACCATCTGGTCCTCATGGGATTCCATCATTTCCGCCATGCGGGTGTTGGTGGCTGAGCCGATCCCGGCCATTGCGGCTTGCGCCTCCTGGTCGGTCTTCACACCGATTTCGTTGATCTGGTGGGCCACGTCCTGCTGTTGCGCGGTCTTCAGGGATTTGGTCAGCGCGTCATAAAGAACCACACGTTGCTTGGTGTCGGTCTCCAGCTTGTTGATCAATACCATCTGAGTGGCCGCCTGGTTTTGCAGCGAGTCGATCCAGGTCTTGCCCTTCTCGATATAGCGCTCCAGCGTCTGGCTGTTGGCCAGCTTGACCTGCTCCTGCTGCACCATCTCGTTATAGCGGTTGTTCAACTCCGCCAGCTCGGTTTCCAGCTTGGTGCGGGCGGCGGCGTCCTGCTCGACGCTGATCTTGTTTTCCATCTCGATGATCTGCGGGTCCATGCCAAGAATGTCGGCGCGCAAGGCTTCCAGCTCGCCCACCACCATCTCGCGCTCGTCCAGCGTACCGCTCAGGTTGCCCTCAACCTTCACCTTCTGCTCTTCCAGCACCGAAAGCTGGCCTTGCAGCAGGGCAACAATCTGGTCGGATTTCGAGATCAGATCCTGCAGCTTGTCGTCAATCGAGGCGGTGCGCATCCGCTCCTGACGCAGGCTCTCGGACTTGCCCTTGGAGAAGATGCCAACGAAGCTTTCCCAGCCGGTCTTGTCGCGCATGGCGCTGAAATCCTCGGAGAAGCCCGAGGTGACATCGTCCAGCCCCATGATCAGCTCGGCAATATTGGCGTTCATCAGCTCGGTATGGGCGTGCACATCCTCCAGAGAGGCGTTCTCAATGTCGATGGAGATATCATCGCCCGATTTCAGCTTGAGGCGCGCGGTCTCGATGCGGCTGGTCAATTCGGTGATCTTGGATTGTGCCTCTGCCACCTGTGCCTGAGATTCCCGTACCTGAGCGTCAAAATCGGCCATATAATTATCCCTCTTTGTTCAATGTGATTGCACTTCACATAAGCACGATCGCGTGAGTTTCCATAGTTTGCCATGCCAAACCCCTTCATGCCATAACAAAAACAGGCCTACCGCCTGCACCGCATCCTAGCGAAAGCCGCCGCCGATGATGACCCAAGGCCCGTTGAACCTGATCACAGATATCGCCGGCCTGAGGGTTGGCAACGCGGCAGAGGGCGCGCTGAATTCCGGCGTCACCGTGCTGAGCGCCGGGGCACCCTTTACCGCCGGGATCAATATCATGGGCGGCGCCCCCGGCACCCGGGAGACCGATCTTCTGGCCCCCGACAAAACCGTGCAGCAGGTCAATGCGCTGGTGCTTTCGGGTGGCTCGGCCTTTGGCTTGGCCGCCGCAGACGGGGTCTCGGGTGCCCTGCGTGCGGCTGGAACAGGCTTTGCCGTAGGGCCGCATATCGTGCCGATTGTACCCGCCGCGATCATCTTCGATCTGGGCAATGGCGATCAGGGCTGGACGGAAAACCCCTACCCCGCTTTGGGTGCGCAGGCGCTGGCCGCCAGTGGGGTAAACTTCGATCTAGGCTCGGTGGGCGCAGGCACCGGGGCCACCACTGTCAACCTCAAGGGCGGGTTGGGTTCCGCATCGGTGCAACTGCCGTCGGGCCATAGGGTGGGCGCTCTGGTGGTGGTGAACGCGCTGGGCGCGGCCACAGTGGATGAAAGCGCGCATTTTCACGCAGCCCCGTGCGAGCTGGACGGGGAATTCGGCGGGCTTGGCCCCAAGATCAACACCAATGCCGCCAAGACGCCCGCCACCAAGCTGCATCCATCCACCGCAACCACCATCGCGATTGTCGCCACCGATGCGCGCCTGTCCAAGGCGCAGTGCACCCGCATGGCCACCGCCGCGCAGGACGGTATGGCCCGCGCGCTCTGGCCCAGCCACACGCCAATGGATGGCGATCTTGTCTTCGGGCTGGCCACGGACGAAAAGCCGCTGAAAGACGAGATCGCCGACACGCTCAACATCGGCCACGCCGCGGCCCTGTGCCTGACCCGCGCCATTGCCCGAGGGGTGTACCACGCAAAAAAAGCGCCCGCCGACACGCTGCCAACATGGCAAGAGAAGTTCGGCCCCTAGCCCCGAGGCCGCCCCATCATTGCTTCAAAAATACCTCCGCCGGAGGCGTAAATCTCAACTCACTCCGCCATCAACCAGCGCATCACGGGTGTATCTTTCGAGGCCAGCCCGTCGATAATGTCGAAATGATGCCGCCCCGGCAGGATCAGCTGCTCGATCCCCCAGGCCTCCGCCAGCCAGCGGTTCTGCTCCAGAAACGCTGGCCGCTCCTGCGAGCCCACGACGCTCAGCATGTCGATCCCGTCGCGCTTCTCTCCCAGGACAGGGCTTTCCGCCTCCGCCTCGGCTGCATCCAGTTGCAAGACATCATTCATCGACAACTCCAGAAACGGGCGCAGATCAGACAGCGGCGAGATCGGCATGATCCGGTCCACCCGCGCGGCCACGTGTTCCTCCAACATGCCGGGCATCGCCATGCGGGCCACCAGATGCCCGCCTGCCGAATGGCCTGCCAGCCGCACCGGGCCCTCCAGTTTGCCTGCCACTGCTGCAATGCCCGCGCTGACCGACGCGGTGATCTCAGAAATGCGCGCCTCAGGGGCCAGCGGATAGCCCACAAATGCGGCAGCAAAACCATGCGCCAACGCCCCCGTCGCAAAATGCGACCAGTCGGATTTCGACCGTGATTTCCAATAGCCGCCATGCACGAACACGAACACGCCTTTCGGGGCGTCCTCGGGGAAAAACAGGTCATAGCTCTGCCGCTTGGCCGCACCGTAAGCCACATCCAGCTCGCAGGGGGTGGCCGCGCGAAAGGCCTGCGCCGCAGCCTCCCATTTGGGCGCATAATTCTCTGCCCCCGGGATGAATGCGCCGTTTTCATAGGCGTCGTCGCGGGTTTTTTGAGATGCAGACATTTTTTTAACTTTCTTTCCAAGGATTGACCGGCCTGCCGCGTCCTACCATCACTATGCGTATGAAAACCAGCGACGAGGCCTTGGCGGTGGCGGCCGGAAACGGCGACAGGGAGGCATTCAGCCTCCTGATCGAGCGCCATTACGACCGGATTTACCGGATGGGCTGGCGGCTTTGCGGCACGCGGGCGGATGCGGAGGATCTGGCTCATGATATCATGGCCGCCCTGCCCGCCAAGCTGCGCAGCTTTCGGGGCGAGGCCAAGTTTACCACATGGCTCTACCGCGTGGTGATGAATGCCGCCACCGACCGGGCCCGCAAGGCCCAACGCCGCGCCCGCGCCCGCGACGGCTGGGGCGAGGATTACAAAAGCCGCGCCGCCGAGGCCGATGAGGCGCGTGAAAGCTATGAATGGCTCAGCGTGGCCATGCGCACTCTGCCCGAAGAATTGCGCCAGACCGTCGCCCTGACCCTGGGCGAAGAGCTGACCCAGAAAGACGCCGCCGCCGTGATGGGCGTCTCGGAAGGGACCGTTGCGTGGCGCATGTCCGAGGTCAAAAAACACCTCCGCACCCTGGCCCAGAAGGAGGCCATCTGATGTCCAACCCAAAAGATGAATTTGACGATCTGGCAAGGTTACAAGCCGCGCTGAAAGACGCCCCTGCGCCAGCCGAGGCCGCAAAACAGGCCGCTTTGCGCGTCGCGGAAGAAAATTTCGACAGGCTCCAAGGAAAAGGTGAGTTCGCGCGTCCTACTCAAACAGCCCCCCCGAAGCGGGGCGTTTTGAAAGGACTGATTGATATGTTTGGAAATACATCATTGAAGCCGCTGATGCTGGCGACCTCCTCGCTGGTCGTTGTGGGGATTGGGTTTGTGCTGGTCACGCAGCAACCGCAACTTGGAAATGGGTTGGAGGATGTTGATGTCACTT
>CALFWN010000118.1 GCA_937928335.1 uncultured Litoreibacter sp.
TCCCGCATCGCACAGCCCGGACTGCGCGGCCTCCAGCCAGACACCGTCCATATAGGCCTGCAACATGGCCGTGACGCTGCGCACCTCTTGCGCAGGCACCAGCTGGCGCAGTTCGGCATGAAGATGGCTTTGCACGCGGCCCCGGTTGATGCGGTGCAGCCGCGCAAGGGAGGCAGAGTAGGGGGCGTTCGACCAGAACTGCACCCAAAGCGAGCATTGCGCAGGCACAAACAGCCGGTCGTCAAAATTGGCCGCAACCAGCCCGCTCAGCCGGGCGCGGGGGGTCTCGGCACGGCGCAGCCGCTCCACCGTGGCATGGCGCAGCTCCCCCAGAAGCCTGCGCATGGTGGCCTCCATCAGCTTTTCCTTGCTGCCGAAATAATAGTTGATCGAGGCCGCCGAGGCCTTCGCCTCCAGCGCGATGTCATTCATCGTCACCTGCGCATAGCCGTGGCGATGCACCGCGCGGATGGCGGCGGCGGTCAGCTCTTCATTGCGGATATCCCGGATGCGCGACATGAGCCCAGCATGGCAGGTTTCACCGCCTTGCACAAAACTTGAATGAGCATACAAGTTTTCTTGCTGCGTTGATCCATATCTGCTACTGCAGGCCAAATTATTGCAGGAGACAGCCCCATGCGCGCCCAACCCACTGCCAGCCATTTCATCAATGGTGCCTATATCGAGGATGCAGACGGCGCAGAAATCACCTGCATCTACCCCGCCACCGGCGAGGTCGTGGCCCTGCTTCACGCAGCCACCCCCGCCATCATCGAACAGGCGCTGGCCTCGGCCCGGAAAGGCCAGAAAATCTGGACCGCCATGACGGGCACTGAGCGGGGCCGCATCCTGCGCCGCGCCGCGCAGATCATCGAGGACCGCAACCGCGCCCTGTCAGAGCTGGAAACCCTCGATACCGGCAAACCGCTCTCTGAAACCCTCTATGTCGATGCCACCTCAGGCCGCGAGGCGCTGGAATATTTCGGCGGCCTCGCAGGCAGCCTGACGGGCGAGCATATCCAGCTGGGTCAGGACTGGGTCTACACTGTCCGCGAGCCGCTCGGCGTCTGCGTGGGCATCGGCGCGTGGAACTACCCCACCCAGATCGCCTGCTGGAAGGGTGCGCCTGCGCTGGCTTGCGGCAATGCGATGATCTTCAAGCCCTCCGAGACCACGCCGCTCTGCGCCCTGAAAGTTGCCGAAATCCTGCACGAGGCGGGCGTCCCTGCGGGCGTCTATAACGTGGTGCAAGGCTACGGCGATGTGGGCGCGGCGCTGGTTGCTGACCCGCGCGTGGCCAAGGTCTCCCTCACCGGCTCCGTGCCCACGGGCCGCAAGGTTTACGCCGCCGCCGCGCAAGGCATGAAACACGTCACGATGGAGCTGGGCGGCAAATCCCCGATCATCATCTTTGACGATGCCAATATCGAGGATGCCGTCTCCGGCGCGATCCTCGGCAATTTCTATTCCTCGGGTCAGGTCTGCTCCAACGGCACGCGGGTCTTTGTGCAAAAGGGCATCAAGAAAGAGTTCCTCAAACGCCTCAAGGAGCGCACGGAAAACGCCACCCTTGGCGATCCGATGGACGAGGCCACGAATTTCGGCCCGATGGTCTCCGCCAATCAGATGAACATCGTGCTGGGCTATATCGACAAGGGCGTGCAGGAAGGCGCAAGGCTCATCACCGGCGGCAAGCTGGCCGACCGGGAGGGCTATTTCATCGAGCCCACGATCTTTGCCGATGTCACCGACGATATGACCATCGCGCGCGAAGAAATCTTCGGCCCCGTCCTGTCGGTCCTTGATTTCGAGACCGAAGAAGACGCCATCGCCCGCGCAAACGACACGGAGTTCGGCCTCGCCGCAGGTGTCTTCACCTCGGATCTGACCCGCGCGCACCGTGTCTCCGCCGCGTTCGAGGCGGGCACTTGCTATATCAACACCTACAACCTCGCCCCCGTCGAGGCGCCGTTTGGCGGCTCCAAAGCCTCCGGTGTCGGGCGCGAGAACTCGAAAGAGGCGATCAAGCATTACTCTCAGGTCAAATCCGTCTATGTCGCCATGACCCCGGTTGAGGCGCCGTTCTGAATGCAGGCCGATTATGTGATTGTCGGCGCGGGCTCGGCGGGCTGCGCGATGGCCTGGCGGCTGGCAGAGGCGGGCAGCTCCGTGCTGGTGATCGAGCATGGCGGCTCCGATATCGGGCCGTTTATCCAGATGCCCGGCGCGCTCAGCTATCCGATGAACATGGCGCGCTACGATTGGGGCTACAGCACCGAACCCGAGCCAAAGCTGAACAACCGCCGTCTCGTGACCCCGCGCGGCAAGGTGATCGGCGGCTCCAGCTCGATCAACGGCATGGTCTATGTGCGCGGCCATGCGGGCGATTTCGACCATTGGGCCGAGCAGGGCGCGGATGGCTGGTCCTATTCGGATGTGCTGCCCTATTACAAACGCATGGAAAACTGGGACAGCGGCGGGCGCGGCGGCGATCCTGAATGGCGCGGGCGCAGCGGCCCTTTGCATGTCTCTCGCGGGCCGGGCCGCAACCCGCTGACACAGGCCTTTATCGACGCGGGCGTGCAGGCGGGCTACCAGATGACGCCCGACTATAATGGCCAGCAACAGGAAGGCGTCGGGCCGTTTGACGCCACCATCAAACAGGGCCGCCGCTGGTCCGCCGCCAATGCCTATATGCGCCCCGCGCTGAAGCGCAAAAACTGCAACCTGATCAATGCTTTCGCCCGCAAAGTGACCACAGAAAACGGCCGCGCTACCGGCGTCGAAGTTGAAAGAAAAGGCCGGGTCGAGATCATCCGCGCCAACCGCGAGGTGATCCTTGCGGCCTCCTCCATCAACTCCCCCAAGCTGCTGATGCTCTCGGGCATCGGCCCCGCCGCGCATCTGCGCGCGCACGGCATTGACGTCATCGCCGACCGCCCCGGCGTCGGCCAGAACCTGCAAGATCATCTGGAACTCTATATCCAGATGGCCGCCTCCAAACCCGTCAGCCTCTATAAATACTGGAATATCCCGATGAAGGGCTGGGTCGGCACGCAATGGCTGCTGGCCAAGCTGGGTCTTGGGGCGTCCAACCAGTTCGAAAGTGGCGGCTTCATCCGCTCAAGGGCAGGCGTGCGATACCCCGATATCCAGTTCCATTTCCTGCCCATCGCGGTGCGCTATGACGGGCAGGCGGCAGCCGAAGGCCACGGCTATCAGGCCCATGTCGGCCCGATGCGCTCCAAGTCGCGGGGGCAGGTGACGCTGAACAGCGCCGACCCCAATGATGCGCCCAAAATCGCGTTCAACTACATGTCCCATCCCGATGATTGGCAGGATTTCCGCACCTGCATCCGCCTGACCCGCGAGATCTTCGGACAAGAAGCCTTCGCCCCCTATGCCAAGCATGAAATTCAGCCCGGCGCGGAGGTCCAGACCGACGCGCAGCTTGATGCTTTCATCGCGGAGCACGCCGAAAGCGCCTATCACCCCTGCGGCACCGCCCGCATGGGCCGCGCAGATGACACGATGGCGGTGGTGGACCCTGAAACCCGCGTCATTGGAGTGGATAACCTGCGCCTCGCCGACAGCTCGATTTTTCCGCGCATCACCAATGGCAACCTCAACGCGCCTTCCATCATGGTGGGTGAAAAAGCGGCTGACCATATTCTGGACAAGCCCCCGCTGCCAAAAGACAACGCCCGGCCTTGGGTCCATCCCAACTGGGAAACGCAGCAGCGCTAGAAGCGGTTGAGGAACGCCAAAAGCACCTCCAGCGCGTCGCCCTGAATCACGTCGCTATGGCCCGCGCCAATGGCCTCGTGAAACTGCTTGTCGCCGCTCGGGGCCGCGTCGAACAAGGCGCGCCCCTGCGCGATCGGGATCAGTGCGTCGTCGCTGCCATGCAGGATCAGCAAAGGCCCGGTCAGCGCGGCGGCCCGGTCAACGCTGCGCCACGGGCTGGGCATGATGGCGGTCAGAAATTGCAGCTTCGGTTGCACATTCCCCGCAATCTCCCCGATGGAGGCCAGCGGCGCCTCAAGCACAATTGCCGCAGGCCGGTCCGCCTGATCCAGCCGCGCGTTGAGATGCGTCGCCACCGCAGTCCCCAGGCTTTCGCCGTAAAGCACCGGGCGCGCGGGCTGCCCCGTCAACGCGCCGCTCAGCAGGTCCTTATAAATCGCCTCCGTATCGCCAAGGATCGCGCGCTGATACGGCCAGCCCCGGCTGCCTGATGAGCCGCGATAGGCGGGGGCAACAATCCCGAAACCCATCTCCGCAAAGGCTTCGAAATGCGGCGCACGATCCGCCAGATTGCCCGCATTGCCATGCAGGTAGAACAGCGTGGGCCTGCCCTGCCTGGGTGGCGCGGCCCAGATCACGATGTCGCGCCCGCCTTTGGTAAACCGAATAACCTGCGCTGTGTTCAGCCCCAGATCCGCCGGGGCCACCTCTGCGGGGTCAAACGGGTAGACCAGCATCCGCTCCAGCATGAACAGCCCCGCCACCGCGAGGCCTAAAACCGGGATCAGGGCCAAAATCCACAGCATCAGGCGTTTCACGACCCGACCTTATAGGGCAGCACGCCCCTTTGGTTATGATCCACCGTCAGCTTGCTCTCCAGCGGCGGCACGGAGCGTTGATGGCAGTTCACCCGCTCGCAAATCCGGCACGAAATCCCGATGGGCTCAAACGCCTGCGGCTTGGCGGGCAGCAGATCATCGGCATAGATCAAGGCCTCCGCATGGCTGATCTCGCAGCCCAGTCCGATGGCAAAGCGGCGGGTGGGCGCGGCAAAGCTGCCCCCCGGTTTCGAGACGTCCCGCGCCAATGAGATATAGCGCACCCCGTCCGGCGTCTCCGCCAGCTGCCGCAGGAAGCGGCCCGGCGTCTCGAAGGCCTGATGCACATTCCACAAGGGGCAGGCCCCGCCGAAACGTGCAAATTGCAGCCGCGTGGCCGAATGTCTTTTGGTGATGGTTCCGGCCTGGTCGACCCGCACAAAGAAAAACGGCACCCCCTTGGCACCGGGCCGCTGCATGGTCGAGAGCCGATGCGCCACCTGCTCGATGGAGGCCCCAAACATATCCGCCAGCCGCTCCAGATCATGGCGCGTCTCCTGGGCTGCTTCCAGAAACCGCGTATAGGGCAGCAAAGCGGCCCCGGCGAAATAGTTGGCCAGCCCGATCTTGGCAATCTGACGCGCCGCATCGGATTGAAACCGCGCCAAATCCAGCGTGGCGTCCAGAAGGCCGTCATGTGCGATCAGGGCAAGCTGGTGCAGCACCTGAAACCGCTGTGTGGGGGCCGAGGCATGGGCGGACAGGCTCAGCGTCGCGCTGCCCGCGTCAAAGCGGCGAAGGTTTGGTGTATCAACAAATTGCACGTCAAAGCTCAGCCCCTCAGCGCGCAAAACATCGCCCCGCATCTGGCCTGAGACCCGCTCCGCCGCGCGGTCCACCGCGTCAATGTAATTGTCGCAATAGTGAAAGAAGTCGCGCACCTCTTCCCACGGGCTGGGCTGCAAAGCCGCGTCCTCCCGCCCCAATGCCTCGTCCAATGAGGCTAGCCGCTCATGAGTGTAGCGGTAGGCCCGGTGCAGGCTCAAAAATGCATGTGCCAGCCCCGGCGCGTTCGAGGCCGCCAGCTGCAAATCCGACAAGGGCGGGGTCTGGTCGTCAAAGACAGGGTCGCTCAGCGCTTCGCGCATATCGGTGACCATGCGCTCGGCCTCGCCGGGGCGCAGCTCGGTAATGTCGAAGTCGAACTCCTGCGCCATCGACAGGATAACCCCGCTCGAGACCGGCCGGTTGTTATTCTCCATCTGGTTGAGATAGGGCAGCGAGACGCCCAGCCGGGCGGCAAAGGCCTTTTGCGTCAGACCCAGCCGGGTGCGCAGCTCCCGCAGCTTGACGCCGACATACAGTTTTTGCGCCGCCATACCGAGACACCTTTGCAACTTTGCCAGATGCGCTTCTACAGTTTGCAAACCTGTCTGGCAACGGGGCGCGGCCCCTAGCTCAGGGACAATTTCCGGGTGCGCCGCAGCACATAAAGAATGGCCAGACCGCCCATGATGGCGCTCAGGAACATGATCCATTGCAACGGGAAGCTGCCGGTGCCGCCCTCCAGCATCGCGCCCGCCAGTGCGGCCAGCATCGCGCCGCCGCCAATCATGATCGCGCCGCCAATGCCGCTGGCCGTGCCCGCCAGATGCGGCCGGACTGACAAAAGCCCCGCATTGGCGTTGGGCAAGACCAGCCCGTTGCCCAGACCCACAAAGGTCACGAAGCCGAAAAACATCCACGCGCCGCCAAAGCCCAGATAGGACATCACCAGCGACATCCCCAGCCCGCCAACCTGCACGAGGCTGCCCGCAACGATCATCCGGTCAATGCCGAAACGCACGGAATATCTGCCCGACAGGAAATTGCCCAAAGCATAGCCCAGCGCCGGCACGCCCAGGAAAAACCCGGTCATCGCCACGGGCTGGTTGAACACCTCGGTGGCCACATAGGGCGCCCCGCCCAGAAAGGCGAAAAACGTGCCCGAGGAAAAGGCCGCGGCAAAGGCGTAGCCCCAGAAGCGTGGCGATTTGAACAGCTCGGGATATTCCGTGACCTGCTGGCGGAAAGTCAGCCCTTCGGTCTTGGCCGTCTCGCCCTGGTCGGCCCAGCACAGCAAGGCCATCGCGCTGCCAAAAAGCATCAGAAACACAAAGGTCGCGCGCCACCCGAAGGCGCTGTCCAGCGCGCCGCCGATAGAGGGCGCAATCATCGGCACAATCGACATGCCCATCGTCACATAGCCGATCATGGAGGCCGATTCCTCCTGGCCATACATGTCGCGCACAATCGCCCGGCTCAGCACCATCCCCACCGCAATCGTGGCCTGCGCCATCCGAAACGCCAGAAACATCTCGACGCTGGTCGACAGGTAGCACCCCGCCGTGGCCAGCACGAAAATCACCAGCGACACGATGGTCACAGACCGCCGCCCGAACCGGTCCGACAATGGCCCGATCATCACCTGCAACAGCGCGGTGCAGCCCAGATAGACCGACACGGACAGCTGCATCACCGCGTAATCCGTGCCAAATTCGCGCGTCATGGCGGGCAGGGAGGGCAGGAAGATGCTCATGCTCATCGCCGACATGCCTGCCATCAGCACGAGGGTGAAGATATGGGGCGGGGTGGTGCGGTCTAGAAACCGGGGAGGGATGCGGTCGGCCATCCCTCTGGTGTAGACCCATTTCACGGATTGTCCATCAGTCGTGACGCGCAGGGCATGTGCGGCGGGCATGTGCAGGATCGGAATTTGCAGATTTGCAATTTGATGCGAAAGCGGGGCAATAGATTTGCAAATTTGCGGCTTTCCGCTTTGTTGCACCGCAGCAATTGTCTACATTGCGCCAATTCCAGAGCAGAACTCCAAAAAGGGGGAGGCCGTCCATGAAAGATATTCTCGCAGAACTCGAATCCCGCCGCGATGTGGCGCGGCTGGGCGGCGGGCAGCGCCGCATCGACGCGCAGCACGCCAAGGGCAAGCTGACCGCCCGCGAGCGCATCGAGCTGCTGCTCGATGAGGGCTCCTTTGAAGAATTTGACATGTTCGTGGCCCATCGCTGCACAGAGTTCGGCATGGAGGCCGAGCGCCCCCCCGGCGACGGCGTGATCACCGGCTGGGGCACGATCAATGGCCGCATGGTCTATGTCTTCTCTCAGGATTTCACAGTGTTCGGCGGCTCGCTGTCGGAAACCCATGCGCAGAAGATTTGCAAGATTCAGGACATGGCCGTCCAGAACGGCGCGCCCATCATCGGCATCAATGACAGTGGCGGCGCGCGCATTCAGGAAGGCGTGGCCTCGCTGGCGGGCTATGCGGAAGTGTTCCAGCGCAACATCATGGCCTCCGGCGTGGTCCCGCAGATCAGCCTGATCATGGGGCCCTGTGCGGGCGGCGCGGTCTATTCGCCTGCCATGACCGACTTCATCTTCATGGTCAAAGACACCTCCTATATGTTCGTCACCGGCCCTGATGTGGTCAAAACGGTCACCAACGAGGTTGTCACCGCCGAGGAACTTGGCGGCGCCTCCACCCATACCCGGAAAAGCTCGGTGGCCGATGGCGCGTTTGAAAATGACGTGGAAGCGCTGGCCGAGGTGCGCCGTCTGGTCGATTTCCTGCCCCTGAACAATCGCGAAAAGCCGCCCGTGCGCCCTTTCTTTGATGATGTGGCCCGTCAGGAGGCGTCGCTGGACACGCTGATCCCCGACAACCCGAACACGCCCTATGATATGAAGGAGCTGATCCACAAGCTCGCCGATGAAGGGGATTTCTTTGAAATTCAGGAGGATTTCGCCAAGAACATCCTGACCGGCTTTATCCGCCTTGAGGGGCAAAGCGTCGGCGTCGTGGCCAACCAGCCCACCGTGCTGGCGGGCTGTCTGGATATTGACAGCTCCCGCAAGGCCGCCCGCTTCGTGCGTTTCTGCGACGCGTTCGAGATCCCGATCCTGACGCTGGTGGACGTACCGGGCTTTCTGCCCGGCACCTCTCAGGAATATGGCGGCGTGATCAAACATGGCGCGAAACTGCTCTTTGCCTATGGGGAGGCCACGGTGCCGAAAGTCACGGTGATCACCCGCAAAGCCTATGGCGGGGCCTATGATGTGATGGCCTCCAAACATCTGCGCGGTGATTTCAACTACGCATGGCCCACCGCCGAGATCGCGGTGATGGGGGCAAAGGGCGCGGTCGAAATCCTCTACCGCTCCGAGCTGGGGGAGGCCGACAAGATCGCGGCCCGCACGGCGGAATATGAGGACTGTTTTGCCAACCCGTTCGTGGCGGCTGAAAAAGGCTTCATAGATGAGGTGATCATGCCCCATTCCACCCGCCGCCGCGTCAGCCGGGCCTTCGCCTCGCTCCGGGGCAAGCAGCTGAAAAACCCGTGGAAGAAACATGACAATATTCCACTGTGAGCTTCCGCCAGCCACATATATTGTCGCACCTGGCCTCGGGTCTGGCCGCGCTCTGGCTGCTGCTTTCTGGAGGCATGGCGCAGGCGTCGCCGGATGTGGTGGTGGACGGCACGCCTTGGCAGACATCGCTGGATGGGCGCACGGCAGATATTGCGCGAGACAGTATTTTTGTCAGTCTCAAACCTCCGTCAGAGACAAAATTCAGTGACACAAATCAGCTGGTCCCGGCTTTGATGGGTGTCTGCAGGGAGATTGTGCAGCAACCGGAGGCCTTCGCTGATGATCAGGTAGATCTGGCGGATTTGACCTTCGTGATGGTGGTCGTTGACCTCGAT
>CALFWN010000119.1 GCA_937928335.1 uncultured Litoreibacter sp.
TCGACCACCGCTTGTCCGCCGTCTGACAGGACATGATCCTCCGCCCCCAAAAGATGGGTCTTCGCCAGGTCACGGTTGCGGAACACAAGCTGGCCATCAGCCTCAATGGCATCAATCGCATAGGCCACCATCAGCGTCTGAATACTGGCCCTTGGGCTTTCGCTGTCAGACACGGTGAATCCTCTGACCACACCATGCAACATGCTCACATCATATTCGGAAACACCCGCAGCCTCGCAAAGTTCCGCAACAACCGCCGCCAGCGTCTGGTTGCTGCTGCGCCCGGTAATCCAATGGCCGGTCAGGTAGTTCTCCCCGTCACTCCAGACCTCGCGGTTGTTGGGGAAGTCCGGCCAGGGCCGGGCGTCCCAGGCCCAGACATGGGTTTTGGACATGTCCACCATCGGGCCATCATAAGCGGCAGAAATCGGGTTGTTTTCCGGCGCGCCGAAATACTCCGCATAAGCCCGCAGATACTGGTGCTGGATATAGTCATCCCGCACGCCCGAGCTGAAATGCGGCAAGGCGCTTTCGCTTGATTTGGCGTCCACGAACTTGTTCGGCTCATTCGACCCTTTGTCGATGGCCGCGCATCCCAATTCAGTGAACCATATCGGCTTGGAGCCCGGCACCCAGGCGGTGGAAAATTCAGAGCGCACACCGCCAACCCGGTCATGATGCGCGTTGCTCCACCAGTTGCGAATGTCCTTGTAGCGGTAGATCCAATGCTCACCATACGCCCCGTCGGTAATCGGGCGGCGCAGCTGCAAGGCGCGGTCCTCCGGGCTGGCGTAATACCAATCGTACCCCTCGCCGCCAGCTATATTGCCCTTCAGATATTCAGGGTCATACACCGTCCGGAACGCCGCATCCTGATGCCCGTCGCCGTCGCGCCAGTCGGATAAGGGCATGTAATTGTCGATGCCCACAAAGTCGATCTCATTATCCGCCCAAAGCGGGTCGAGATGGAACAGCACATCCCCTGAGCCGTCTTGCGGCTGATAGCCGAAATACTCCGACCAATCCGCAGCATAACCGATCTTGGCTGTTGGCAAGAGCCTGCGCACCTCCGCCGCCAAAGCACGCAGGGCAGCGACCGCAGGAAACCCGCCGGTCTCATCCCTGATCTGGGTCAGCCCGCGCATCTCCGAGCCGATGCAGAAGGACGACACACCACCCGCCGCCGCACATACCGCCGCGCAATGCAGAATAAAGCGCCGATAGGAGAACTCCGCCGGGCCGGTATATCTCACCCGCTTATTTGCAATAATAAAATCAGACGCGGTGGCCGTCCCCATGAAGGTCGCGACCTCAGCCGAGGCCGCCGCCGTGCCATCAGTCGAGCCAGGCTGGCCCGGCCCCACATCGCTTGTGATCCGCCCACGCCACGGCAAGGCAGGCTGCCCGACACCCCCGGTCCAGGGGTTGGGAAGCGTATTGCCCTCCAGCACTTCCATCAGCAGGAACGGGTAGAACATGACCTCCTGCCCCGCCGCCCGCAGCGCCTCAATCGACTCCACCACGGATGCGTCGCTGGGCGTGCCCCCATAGACAGGCCGCCCGTCAATCCGGCCAACCTCTGCGGCCTGAAACCGCGTCAACCCGCCCACATTCCAAGGCGTGCGATCCCGCCCTCCGGCCGAGGGGTTCCACGGCGCGACCGCAATCCCCGTGCTCGCATAAACCGGCCTGCTGCCCAAAGCCGCGCCGCCTGCGCCGCTTGTCTCAACTTTCGGCTGGCACCGGCAATGGCCCGCCCGCAGATCGTCGCCAAACCAGCTGACAATCAATGAGGTGGACCGGCATTTGGGCAGCTCATCCTGCAAGGCATCCAAGGCGCCCAGAATATCCGTCCGCCCGTCTTGGGTGTTCTGGTTGGCGACGCTACCCCGCCCGGTGACGCCTGCACGGTAAACCGGGGTCGTGGCCAGCGCATACTCCCCGCTGCCCGGCAGCAACGCCACGCCCTGCACCAGATCCGCCAGCGAGGCGGGCGCGTCAAGATGCACAGGCTGGGCTGGGCGGATCACCTCAAAGGTAAATTGCGGCACCCGGTTGCCCCATTGCTCCAGCTGCAAATTCTCCATCACCACATAGGCCGTGCCCCGATAGGCAGGCACGTTTTGCGCACCTTCGATTGATACCATCACCGGGTCAGGCTGCTGATCATCAGAGCCGGTATAGACGCGCAGGTTCAAATCGGAACGTGGCACAATCTGCCCATCCACCCACACCCGGCCAACCCGCGCAATTTCCCCCTCACACAGCGCCACGGCCATAGAGATCGAGTAGCTGTAATTGCGCACGGTTGGCCCGCTTGGCGCACCTTTCCCGCCTGTTTCCTGCTGGATCACGGTCTCGCGGTAATTCGAGGTCCAGATCACATTGCCCGGCACGCGCACACGCCCAAACACCCGCGGGATCGAGCCCCCCTCGCTGGCCCCCATGATCCGCACCCGGTCCAGCCTGCCGGTCTCAACCGTTTCGCTGCCGCCCCCCATCAGGCTTTGGTCAATCGCGCGTCCGACTGTCGCGCCAATGGCCCGCCCGATCACGACCGAGCTCAGCCCCAGCGCGCCGCCCCCAACCGCCCCACCAAGGGCCGCTCCGGCTGCAGAAAGTAAGATGGTCGCCATGAGGCACCTCGTTCAAATGAGTGAGACGGCAAAGGAAGGAAAAGACGCGGCGCCCTAGCCCGGAAACGCAAACCGGGCCGCGATGCGGCGCGCCCAGGGGGCAGAGAGCGGTGACACCCTCACGCCATGCCCGCTATAGGCATGGATGAATTCAGGGGTCTGACCCGTCTGGGTCTGAATGCCCAGATGCTTGGCCACGCCACCTTGTCGCATCCGAAAAAGAATGACGTCGCCCGCCGCGGCATCCGCCACAGGCTTAAGGATCAAATGCCGCTCAGCCGCCCGCATCAGCACCTCGTCACCCTGCGGTTCCGACCAATCGGGGGAATAGGCCGGCACGGCTTCCGGCTCCTCGCCGTAAAGCCCGCGCCACACGCCGCGCAGCAGCCCGAGGCAATCCGCCCCCGCGCCCCGGCACGATGCCTGATGCCGGTAAGGCGTCCCGACCCAACCCATTGCTTCTGCAATGGCCCGTTGCCCAACACCGCTCATCGGTATCGGCTCCCGCCATCATTGCGGCTGCCAGCGGTCGGGTAGCCCACCAGCCAGTCCTCGCCCGGAATATGCGGGAAGCCACGGTAATTCAGCAGGTTGTTGAACTTCAACCGGCAGGTCTCCTGTCTTTTGTCGCAACCGGCTTCCAACAGCACCATGTCACCCACGGCAATCGGCGCGCGCAGCTCTTCCCACAACTCAATCACCCTGCGGCCGTCCACAAAGCGGTCATTCTTGACCACGGCCATCAGCCCCTGCGCTTCACCGCTGGTGACCTCCAAACGGCCGCGCTCGAACCAGCGGTCGTCAAACCCGGCAATCTCCGCAAAGGTGAAGACCCGCCCCGCGTCAACCTGCTCCACCGCAAGCGTGGTGCGATATCCCGGCACGCTCAGGTCATGGCGGCATTTCGCATCACCCAGCACCGCCTGACATCCTTCCTGATAGACTGATCCCACGGGCCGGTTCAGCGCTTCACTTAATCCGCGTAGCTCTGCATGAAACGCGCCATCCGCGCGTTTGATCTCACCGATGGAGCCCGAGAACACCATTTCCCGCATACTGACATCTTGCCAATTGACCAGCCAGGCCTGCACCAGAGCTGCGTCAAACCGGCCCGCAACAATATCAGCCTCAGTGACCGAGATATCCGACAACGCGCCAATCGCCTCGGTATTGTCCACCGCAAGCCCCGTCACCTGCTCAAGCACCCGCGCGGTCATCCCACTATCGGCCCGAAACGTGATGCCGTCGAAACTCAGCGCGCGGTCATGATCGGTAAACCCGAACACCCGCCCGTCGCGCCGGGTCAATGCCCAGCACCGCGCCACATGGGTCAGGGTCTCGCGCAAATGCGCCTGCAACGCGCTCATATGCGCACCTCGACCACCGGCACGCTCGGCACTTCGCCTGCATGAAATGAGGCCACGCTGGTCTGGATCGCATCCGTGTCAAAGCGCACGGGCACGTCAAATTCATACCCGGCGGTGATCTCCACATCCATGTCGGGCGGATGGGTGAAACTCACCACGCCACTGCCCAGATCCACACTCCAATCCACGCCCTCCTGAACCTCAACCCCGTCGAGCCCCAGCTTGACGGTCCCAGACACCAGCTTTGTCAGGGGCCGCTCATAACAAGCGTCGCCCGAGCGGTAGCATTTGATCAACTGCATCTGCGCCGTCTGGCCGTCGCCCCGCGCAATGATCTGGTCCTCATAGGTGATCTGCGCCGTCGCCGCGCAGGAGCGGTAATCCGACCAATCCTTCCACCGAAACCCGTAGAGCTGGCCCTGCCGGGCCTCAAAAAACGCGATCATGGTTTCAACATCATCCAGAGACCGAAGCCCAACGCCCGCGTCATAGCGCCTGCGCGAATGCGCCCAGGGCGTGTTGCGTTCTTCAAACCCGTTGGCCAGGGTCACCACTTCGGTCCGCCGCTCCGGCCCACCCAGCGAGCCAAAGGACAATGCTGCGGGAAACCGCACATCATG
>CALFWN010000120.1 GCA_937928335.1 uncultured Litoreibacter sp.
CCAGAACGGCTGGCCTCGGAAGGCTATCTGGACCCTGCGGTGATCACCCGGCTGTGGTCCCAGCATCTGGCGGGCACCCATAATTGGGGCGCGCAGCTGTGGAATGTGTTGATGTTCCAGGCCTGGCTTGAACGCTACAAGGTATAGGCAAAGAAAAAGCCCGGGCGTCTGACCCGGGCTTTTTGCTGAATTCTATATTGGCTTGCCTAGCTGCGCTTTTTGCGGCGCATCAGGCCAAGACCGCCCAGACCAACCAGCATCAGTGGCAGTGAGGCAGGCAGTGGGACAGCCGACAGTCCCACCGGGGTCAGATCGCCGGCAACAGCCAGCGAGTCGAGATCGCTTCTGAAGAAGACATCCCCAAGCAGACCGCCTCCGGTAAGCTGGCTGAAATCCACGAACATATCTGTGTAAACGTCACCCACCGCAGCGGCACCTGCAATATTGACGATCCCGGAATAAGCGGCTGTTACAGTGCCTTCCAGATCGGCGTCGCTGTTATTGAGAAACTCAAACGGGACACCGCGACCGGTTGTCGGTGTGTCATCCGCTGTGCCATTCGCCCAGGTCATGTCAAACACCGCGTTGCCGAGATCCGCTTCAAACAGCAGGCCTGTCATCAGCCGCGTTGCAGATACTGCAAAACCCTGCCAACCCATTTCGATGTCTACGCCCGATCCGGACGCACCGCCACGCGTATAGATGTCGAGCGCTGCCCAAGTCAGGATTTCGCTGGAGCCGTCGCCGTAGCTCGCGGTGACACGCATACCGCCAAGCTCATTGCCCAAGGTCGAGCTGTCGCCAATGGCATACACCGTCTCCTGTGCCGCCCCGGTCGAGGTTTCGATATTGATAACCGTTGCAGCCTGCGACACTGAAACTGCCGAAATCAATGAGAGGGCTGAGATCTTGAGTACTCTGAACATATTTAACTCACTGTCTGATTTACGCCATATTTTGGCCTTGGTTCGGTATAGACCTATTCACGCTTTCGTCACAACTCTTATTGTCAGTACTTACTGACACCTCTCTTATTCTATTGGCCAAAAGCCACACTTGGATCTAACAGCTTGAGGTAAGGGGCTTTTTTCACCATATCTGGCCCGTTACTTCGTTTTTATGCTTCAAAACAAGCAGGTGAGCCATGACACCGGTAAAAGCCGCGACCCGCGAATGGGATGTGATCGTGATCGGTGCGGGGATGGGCGGGGGCCTTGTCGGTCGTAGATTGGCTGATCGGAAACAGTCTGTTTTGTTTGTGGAAAAAGGCGGGGCGGGGCAGCGCAAAGAACAACATGGGCTGGGCGGCGGCATTGCTGACCCGGTCGCGCGCCAGATCCGGGGCATCTGGCCCACACAGGTCAGCGCCACAATTGACGGTGAGACGCAGAATTTCTTTGCTCCGATTGGCAGCGGTGTGGGCGGTTCTTCGGTGTTTTACGCAGGCGCATTGGAACGCCCGGAACGCCACGATATTGAGCCTGTCGGCGATCTCGCACACCCCACCCAGGGCTGGCCGATCTCTTACGCCGAGCTGCAGCCCTATTACGAGCAGGCCGAACAGCTGCTCCATATTGCCGGGGAACCAGATCCGCTATCGGAAGGTATCACGTTCAACCTGGCCCCACCTCTGCCAGCAAAGGCGGGAGAGCTGGCCCTGATGGCGTCTTTTCGTGACCGCGGCCTGCACCCGTATCGCCAGCATATTGCCATTCGAAACCTGCCGGGCTGCCAGCTTTGCGTTGGGCATAAATGCCCTCGGAAATGCAAGATGGACGGGCGTTCCGGCGGCGTCGAGCCTGCGCTGGAAAGCGGCTATGCAAAGCTGTTATCCGGGTGCACGGTCACATCAATCGAAACCGATGCTGAAGCGGTCAGCGGGATCAGGGTCACTGACGGGACCACGTCTGCCACGTTGAAAGCAAAAGCCTATATTCTGGCCGCCGGCGCATTGGGTTCGCCGCATCTGTTGCTGCACTCGACCACCCGCCACCCAGAGGGCTGCGCCAACTCAAGCGGCTGGGTCGGCCGTGGCCTGATGTTTCACATCAACGAAATGTTTGCCCTGTGGCCGCACCGCTCCGAGAAATTCGAGGGCGCCTCAAAGGCCATATCCTTGCGCGACCTTTACACATTCAAGGGCCAGCGTCTGGGGCTGATACAATCGCTGGGTCTAGAGGCATCTTATGGCAATATCGTGCAGTATCTGAACGGGCTTTATGACCGCTCGCCTTTGCGCAAGCTGAAGCGGCTGCGCTATGTCAGCAACCTTGTAGGCGCCATTGCGACCCGGATATTGGGCAACGCCAAGATCTTTGTGGGCATCATGGAAGATTTTGCCTATCCGGAGAACCGGGTGATGGCCAACTCCGAGCATCCCGACCAACTCACGTTCCAATACACAATTTCCCCGGAACTGAAAAAACGGCGCAAGCTGTTTCGGAAGCAGATCAAGGCGATGTTTCGCGGCCATTGGACCTTGCTGCTGGGCCAGAAGCTTGAGCTGAATTACGGCCATCCCTGCGGCACTTTGCGGTTCGGGACTGATCCTGCATCATCGGTCACTGACAGAAATTGCAAAGCACATGATCTGGACAATCTCTATGTGGCGGATGCCTCTTTCATGCCAAGCTCAATGGGGGTGAACCCCAGCCTGACCATTGCCGCCAATGCGCTGCGGGTGGGCGATATCATCGCCGACAGGTTGGATGCTGCCCAGACGGCCTCCCCACAAAACGAGGTACAAAATGTATGATCTGACCTCTGGCATTGCCGTTGTGACCGGCGCCAGCGAAGGGCTTGGTCGCGCCTTATGCGCGGCATTCGTAGGAGAAGGGGTTACCACAATCGGGCTCAGCCGCAGCACCGCACGGCTGCACGCGCTGCGCGAAGAGCTGGCAACAGATCTGTTTCATCCTATCGCTACAGATGTCAGTGATCCGGATGCTGTCCGCACGGCCTTTGCACAAATTGCACAGCATCATGGCGCGGTCAGCATCTTGATCAACAACGCCGCCCTCTACCCGCATCGTGACACGCTTGATGAGACGGCTGAAAGCTTCATGCATACGGTCTCGGTCAATCTTGGCGGCGCGTTTTCATGCAGCCGGGCGGCTTTGGGGCCGATGGTGGCGCAGGGCTATGGCCGGATCATCAATGTCGGCTCCTTTGCAGATATTGCCCCTGCCCCGGCGGCTGCCGCCTATTCCGTCTCGAAGGGGGCTCAGCGTATTTTGACACGCGCCCTGGTGGCCGATCTGGGTGACCGCTTCCCCGACATCATCATCAATGACTGGATGCCCGGCATCCTGAACACCAATATGGGGCTCGCCCACGGGCTGGACCCAAAACAGGCCGCCGCTCGAGGGGTGCAGCTGGCCTTGCGCCATGACCGCGCGCTGAACGGGCTGTTGTTCGAGGTGGACCGCTCAAAGCCGCCCGCAATGGGATGGAAGCGCAAGGCGCTCAACATGATCTTGCGCCAAAAGCCACCGCAGTTTTTTCTGGACGTGTAGCGGCCGTCACCCGCAGCAAGGCGGAACCCTCATGACGGGATGAAGCGGGTCACGTCGTCTTGCAGATGGATCAGCATGTCGCGCAGCCTTGCCTCTGCATCAGCGTCGCTTTCACCACGTTTGATCGGGGTGGTCAGGCGCACCAGACCTCCATCCGTGCGCCCGGTGCGCACACCATCCACAACCAAAAACATCTTGGCGGCAAAATCCCATGCGATGCGGCGGCCTTTCTGCTCGAACCAGTAATAGACCATCATCCGGGTTTCGCCCTTTTGAATGATCGCGTGGTTGATGTTGAAATTCTCGGTGCCCGCAGAAAGATATTGCGAGACATCCACCCGCTCCAGCATGGCGATTTCCCAGCCCGCACCGGGCAGGCAAATTTCGGGGCTGTGCACACCGCCCGCGCTTTGATCGCCATACCACGCCATGAACAGGCCAACCTCGGGCTCACCCGCAGCACGGGTCATGGTGACATTGTGGTAATCATCTGCGCCCAGGCTCAGCTCGGTTGCGAGGTTGAGCTGAAGATGCGGGCCGTCTTGGCGCCAATCACCCACAGCACGCGGGAAGGTGGTAAAGACATCACGGTCCGCAGTGATCTGGCCGCGCTCCGGCATGGCCTGCCAGGCAAGCGCACCGCCCACCAGCATCACCGCCGATACAATCATCGCATAAGACGGCTGGACCAGTGACAGGCGTTTGGCCTGTGTCGCCAACCCGTCCGTATCCAGATCAAGCGCATCTACAAGGCTCATTCGGTTGCGTTGGAACCGCAGCATCACCCAGCTGAGCAGGAACAGCAGCAAGATGCAGGAAATGAAGATCACCCAGCCTTCAAAGAAATGGGTGAAGCCTTCCAGCCAGTCGACGCCGAATTTTTGGGCCAGCACTCCGGCAACGGCGATGCGCACGGAGTTCATCAGTACCGTGATAGGGGCCGCCGAAATCAGCAGCACCGCCTTGTGCCACATCGGTCCCTTATAGAGCACGGCAAAGATATAGGAGAAGCTCAGGATCGGGAACAGATAGCGCAACCCCGAACAGGCCTCCGCCACATGCAGCTTCAACACGCCCAGATCGATGATATTGCCTTCCAGGAACACCGGCACGGCCAGAAGCCGCAGGAACCAGACGCCCAGCTCGGAGGAGACCAACTGCAGCCAGGCGGACATCTTGTAATACAGCGTGTCGGGCAAAGGCAGCATATAGACCAGATGCAGCACGCCCGGCCAGAAATGCTTGCCGGTCTTCCAGCCGAAGGAGATAAGCAATAGCCCACCAACCCAGAATATGAGCGCATAGGCCACAATATCAGAGATGTTGGAGAGCTTGCCGATGGTGCCAACCGCAATGGCAAAGACCACGATCACAACGCCGACCCAGCGATCATCAATATGTCCGGGACGCGGCGGGTATTCCTTGAGCTGACGCAGGAACAGCAAGCCTGAGAGCACCGGGATCAGCGGGCCATGACTATATTCTGGCAGTTGCCAGGCTGTCAGCAGTGCTGAAAAGCCCTCCACGAAGAAAAACCCAGCGCCAAGCGCGGC
>CALFWN010000121.1 GCA_937928335.1 uncultured Litoreibacter sp.
CGCGTTTTCGATTATCGCCTCGGATTCACAAGCTATGGGGCGTGTGGGCGAGGTGCTGATCCGCACCTGGCAGACCGCCGACAAGATGAAGAAACAGCGCGGCCGCCTGAGCGAGGAGCAGGGCGAGAACGACAATATCCGGGTGCGGCGCTATATTGCGAAATACACGATCAACCCGGCCATTGCGCATGGGGTATCGCGCCATATCGGGTCGCTGGAGGAAGGCAAACGTGCCGATCTGGTGCTGTGGAACCCGGCATTTTTCGGGGTGAAGCCGGAGATGGTGCTGATGGCGGGCACGATTGTCTGTGCGCAGATGGGGGACCCCAATGCGTCGATCCCGACACCGCAGCCGGTCTATTCGCGCCCGATGTTTGGCGCGATGGGGCGCGCGGTGGAGCGCTCGGCGGTTGTATTCACCTCCGCAGCGGCAATGGAGGAGGATTTGCGCGGGACGCTGGGACTGGCCAAAGACTGTGTGGCGGTCGAAAACACTCGCGGCATTGGCAAGAAAGACCTGGTGTTGAACGATGCGCTGCCGGAGATGGAGGTGGACCCGGAAACCTATGAGGTGCGGGCAGATGGCGAATTGCTGACCTGCGACCCAGCGGAGGTGCTGCCGATGGCGCAGAGGTATTTCATGTTTTAGGCTGGTTTCGATGCGCTGACGCGCATCGATCCGTTGGGGGCGCTGCCCCCAAACCCCCGGAGGTATTTTTGAAGCAGTGATGGGCAGGCGCCGCGCACCGGGATATGACAGAGCTGTAAGGGAGAAGACGATGCCGATACGGAACCGATTTGCCGAGCTGCACCCTGAAATCACCGCATGGCGGCGCGATTTTCATGCGCATCCCGAGCTTTTATATGACACGGGGCGGACCTCTGGAATTGTGGCGGACAAGCTGACGGGTTTTGGCTGTGACGCGGTGATCGAAGGGCTGGGGCGCACGGGCGTTGTGGGGCTGATCCACGGCAGAGGCGGGCCCGCGAAAGCAGCTGGCGGCAAGGTGATCGGGCTCAGGGCGGATATGGATGCGCTGCCAATCTTTGAGGCGACGGGGGCGGATTATGCCTCGAAAACCCCTGGAAAGATGCACGCTTGCGGGCATGACGGGCATACCGCCATGCTGCTGGGGGCGGCGCAATATCTGGCGGAGACGCGCAATTTTGAAGGCACCGTGGCGGTGATCTTCCAGCCCGCAGAAGAGGGTGGCGCAGGCGCGGAGGCGATGGTGCAGGACGGGTTGATCACCCGCTTCGGCCTGTCGGAGATTTACGGGATGCACAACTCCCCCGTGGTGCCTTTTGGCGAATTTGCGATCCGCGCGGGGCCTTTCTATGCGGCCTGTGACAGCTTCACCATCAAGCTGCGCGGCCGGGGCGGACATGCAGCGCGGCCCAACAACACGGTGGACACCACGCTGGTCGGCGCGGCGGTGGTGATGGCGTTGCAATCCATCGTGTCGCGCAACGCGGACCCGCAGCAGCCGCTGGTGGTCTCTGTGACCTCATTCCGCACCGAAACGGACGCCTATAATGTGATCCCCGAACATGTCGAGCTGCGCGGCACCCTGCGCAGCTTTGACGAGGCGCTGCGTCAGACCGCCCTCGGGCGCATCGGCGAGATCGCGCGGCTGACGGCGGAAAGCTATGGCGCGGAGGCGGAGGTGATCGGCGACGAGATCCCCTACCCTTCAATGGTCAACCATGCCACCGAGACGGATCATTGCATCACCGCGGCACAGGCCGTGGCGGGCGCGGCGCAGGTCAACCCGGAGGCCCCGCGCGTCACCGGCGGCGAGGATTTCGCCTATATGCTACAGGCCTGCCCGGGCGCCTATATTCAGCTGGGCGTGAAGACCGAGGGCGGACGCAATGCGGGGCTGCACCACCCGGAATATGATTTCAATGACGAGGTGATCCCGCTGGGATGCTCGTATTGGGTGACGCTCGCAGAGCAAAGGCTGGCGGGCTAGATGCGGGTTGCCTCGAAGATCGTGAAGGGCCGCGCGGATGAGACCTGCACGCTGAGCTATGAGGATCGGTTCCTGCGGCGCAGGGTGCTGGCCACGGATGCGGGCGAGAAATTTCTGGTGGATTTGCCCCATACGACCTCATTGGATGACGGCGATTGCTTCGCGCTGGGGGATGGCACGCTGGTCGAGGTGAAGGCGGCTCAGGAGGCGTTGCTGGAGATCACCGCGCCCGACCTTTTGCCGCTGGTCTGGCATATCGGCAACCGCCACTGCCCGGCGCAGATCGAGCAGGCCCGCGTGCTGGTGCAGCCTGATCACGTGATCCGCGACCTGATGGAGCGGCTGGGCGCGCAGGTGCGCGAAATCCACGCGCCCTTTGCGCCTGAAGGCGGGGCTTACGGGCATGGCCGCACGCATGGGCATAGCCACTGACATGGGGGCGGCGCTGAGCTCTGCACAGCTGATGGTGCTGACGCAATGGCTGTCACCCGCCTTCCCCATCGGGGCGTTCAGCTACAGCCACGGGCTGGAGCAGGCGCTGGCGGACGCGCCGGATCTGGATGTCGAGGGGTGGCTTGCGGATTGCCTGCAACATGGCGCGGGGCGCACAGACGCGATCCTGATCCGCGCGGGCTTTGCGGGGCATGGCGATGAGGCGAACGCTCTGGGTCGTGCTCTTGCGCCGTCGCGCGAACGAATGCTGGAAAGCGCGGAGCAAGGTGCCGCCTTTTGCAGGGTTTTGCGGCAGGCGTTCGACATAGACTTGCCGGATCGGATCTACCCCGTGGCCCTTGGCGAGGCCGCAAAACTGCACGCCCTGCCAGTGGAGCCGGTGGTGGCGCTGTATGTGCACGGCTTTGCCAGCAACCTGACCGCGGCGGCGCAAAGACTGTCACCGCTGGGCCAGACACGGGCGCAGCAGATCGTGCGCCGCTTGGGCGACCTGTGCGCGCAAGTGACGCGGGACACGCACGGAGCGGGGCTGGAGGATATCGGCGGGGCGGTGTGGGCGGCGGATGTGGCCTCCATGCGGCATGAAACGCTCGGGACAAGGATATTTCGGACATGAGCAACCTGATGAACGGGCCATTGCGCATCGGCATTGGCGGGCCGGTGGGCGCGGGCAAGACCTCCCTGACGGCGGCACTTTGCGCAGCCTTGCGCGACACCCATTCCATTGCGGTGGTGACAAATGATATCTACACGCAGGAAGACGCAGAAGCCCTGGTACGGATGCAGGCGCTGCCCTCGGACAGGATCAGGGGCGTGGAGACCGGGGGCTGCCCGCATACGGCGATCCGGGAAGACGCCTCGATCAATCTGGCGGCGATTGACGCGTTGGAGCGGGAATTTCCCGACCTTGACGCCGTGATCATCGAAAGCGGCGGCGACAATCTGAGCGCCACTTTCTCGCCGGAGCTGGCGGATCTGACGATCTATGTGATCGACGTGGCCGCGGGCGAGGAGATCCCGCGCAAGGGCGGGCCTGCGATCACCCGCTCGGACATATTGGTGATCAACAAGACCGACCTTGCGCCGCATGTGGGCGCCTCGCTTGATGTCATGGCCCGCGATGCAGGCCTGCAACGCGGCGCGCGCCCGACCGTCTTTGCACAGGTGCGGCACGCTACGGGCGTGGACGCGGTGCTGGAGCATATCCGCGCGATTGGCGGGCTGCGCTGAGCCGCCTTTGAGGGGCCGTTGACCGAACACCCGGCGGCGTTTATTTTCTTGGCGTTTGCTTAAGTCATGGCTTTCTGTGAGGGTGCCTTGGGAGGGGACGTCCGTGCAAATTCTAGAGAACCCATATCGTGGCGAAACGGGTCAGATTGATCTGGCCGATGACGTGCCATTCCCCAGTGACGACCTGTCTGCGGCGCGCTCCATGCTGGCCCGTTGCCCCGATGCGGCACAGACCCCGCTGCGCGCGGTCGAGGGGCTGGCGCGCGTGGCAAAGGTGCATATCAAGGACGAACGCACGCGGATGGGGCTTGGCAGCTTCAAGGCGCTGGGCGCGGCCTATGTGATTGCGCGGGACGCGGATGCCGAGCAGGCCGCCGGGCGAACCTATGTGACCGCCAGCGCGGGCAATCACGGCCTGTCTGTCGCCGCCGGGGCCAAGGTGTTTGGCGCGAAGGCGGTGATCTATATTGCCCGCTCCGTGCCGGAAAGTTTCGCGGAACGGCTGCGCGCGCTGGGCGCGGATATCCGTCGCGCGGGCGCCAATTATGAGGAAAGTATGCAGGCCGCCGAAGGCGCGGCGCAGGCGCATGGCTGGCAGCTTCTCTCCGACAGCTCCTGGGAGGGCTATATGGAGCCGCCCTTCCGTGTGATGGAGGGGTATCTGGCCCTGATGGCGGAAGTATTCGAGCAAATCCCCGAGCCCGCCACGCATATTTTCCTGCAGGCGGGCGTGGGCGGACTGGCCGGGGCTTGCGCTGCCGCTGTGCGGGCCGTTTGGGGGCAGGACCCGGTGATCGTGGTGGTGGAGCCCAGCGCCGCGCCTGCGCTTATGGCCTCCATTCAGGCCGGGCGCGTGGTCGTGGCCGAGGGGCCGGTCTCCAATATGGGGCGGCTCGATTGCAAGGAACCCTCGCTGATTGCTTTGAAAGGCCTGGCCCGCGACGCGGATTGGTTCTGCACCCTGACCGACACGGAGGCCCGCAAACTGACGGTGCCCCTGTCACGCTTCGGCCTGAAGACCTCGCCCTCGGGCGGCGCGGGGATTGCGGCATTGATGGCCGATGACCGCGCTTTCGGGTTGACCGAAGACGCCCGTGTGCTGTGCATTCTCAGCGAAGGTCTGTGACCCGTGGTGGGTTTTGCGCAGCCCGAATTTGAGGCAAGGCGCGACCGGGCGCAGGCGATGATGGCCAAGGCCGGGCTTGGTGCCTTGCTGCTGAGCACCGAGCCGGAGCTGCGCTATTACACGGGCTTTCTGACCCGGTTCTGGGAAAGTCCGACCCGGCCCTGGTTTGCAGTGCTGCCCGCCTCGGGCGACCCGGTGGCGGTGATCCCGTCCATTGGGGCGGCGCTGATGGGGCAAAGCTGGATCAGCGACATTCGGACATGGCGCGCGCCGGATTTGACCGATGATGGCGTGAGCCTGCTCATCGACACGTTGCGGGAGCTGGCCGCCGGTGGCCCGGTGGGCATCGCCCACGGGATGGAGAGCCACGCACGAATGCCGCTGGCCACGCTAGACGCGGTGCGCGCAGCCGTCGAGGTCCGGGGCGACGCCCGGATCACCCAGCGGCTGCGGATGGTCAAATCCAAGGCGGAGGTCGAGAAAATCCGCACCACCTGCGCCATTGCCGACCGCGCCTTCGCCCGTGTGCCCGGGATGGCCCGCGCAGGCGTGCCGCTGGATAGGGTATTTCGCCAGTTCCAGATGCTGCTACTTGAGGAGGGCGCGGATAGCGTGCCCTATCTGGCAGGCGCTTCGGGGGCTGACGGGTATGGCGATGTGATCTCCCCCGCGACGCCGGTGCCGCTGGCGCAAGGCGATGTGCTGATGCTGGACACGGGCGCAATTTGTGACGGGTATTTCTGTGATTTCGATCGCAATTTTGCCGTTGGGGCTCCCGGCGATCTGGTGCGCGACACCCATAAAAGGCTGATCGAGGCCACGCAGGCCGGGTTTGACGCAGCCCGCCCCGGTGCCACCGCCGCCGATCTGTTTCACGCGATGGACCGGGTTTGCACCGGCGGCGCGGGCGGATCGGACGCAGGCCGGCTGGGACATGGGCTGGGGATGCAGCTGACCGAAT
>CALFWN010000122.1 GCA_937928335.1 uncultured Litoreibacter sp.
AAAAATCTAGGGTGGTCTGTGCGTCGATCGCGAAGCGATTCGCGGATTAAGCGGTACGTATTAAGTGGTAGCATCGCTTTTTCTTGGCAGCCATGCTTGATTGTTTACTTTTGTCCCAAGTCCCCACCAAGCAACAAGTGCTGTTTTTTTTTTGTTTTTTTTTTTGTTTAAATTTAATTTTTAATTTAATTTATTTCACGTCGCCGACGATCTTCACCGGACCCAGATCTGCACTGCCGATTTCAGATGGTGGTAATCCTCCTCCACCGAGCGGAACACGGTGGGCAGCAGCATCCGGTTATACACGGTGTAACTTTTGACCCCGGCGGCCTCGACACCGTCAGAGAAAGGCGTGCGCCGCACGCGGCGGGAAGGGGCAATCGTGGCCATCAGCTTAGTCCGGCATAAAAGGAATGTCAGTGTCGTCGGGCTGTTGCCCGGCGGCGGTCAGCATGGCGTGGATTTGCCCGCGGTGATGGGTCTGATGGTTGAAGAAATGCACAATGCACAGCGCCTTCGGCTTGGCAAAATCGCGCTTCATCGCGCCGGAATACCAGTTCAGATCGCCCACCAAATCCAGCTGCCGCAGCTTGCCCGCCCAGCGCTCAATCCGCCGGTCCGTGCGCAGCCGGTCATCGAGAAACAGCTGTAAATCATCATGCAGTCTGGTGCTTTCCGGGATGCCGGTCGCAGGCCCGTGGCCCCCGTCAAACCGGCTCATCCACAACTGGTCGCCCCACAAAAGATGGTTGCCCGTGGCCCAAAGCGAGCCGAAAAACGCCTTGCGGTCCTTGCGCAGCTCTTTCAGCCCCAGCGCCTTGAAACAGCGCATCACGCTCTGGTTCTGCCAGGCATTGTAGCGCGCCATCATCTGGCAATACTCGACCGTGATCATGAGGCTACGGCCCCGACCACGCGATCGGGCAAATCTCTGCCGATTTGCCGCCGAAATCCCAGACCCGGCCATAGTCGCGGATACGCGATTTCAGCCCGACAGCGGCAATGATATCCGGCCCCATCCAGTATTTCGAGTTCGACACCATCACCGGGTGATCCGCCGATTTGCCCGCGATCATCTCGATCTCGCCCTGAATTTTGCGGCCAATGTTGATCGAGCGTTTCCGGCCCTCACGCACAATCTCCACCGGGGCGCGCTCCGCACCGATAATCTCGGAAACCAGCATGGTAAACAGCCCCGTCGTGCCGCCCGCAGCGCCCGAGAAGATCTTCAAGATGCCGTTATAGGCCTTCTGCGTAGAGCGTTCATCCACATAGGCCGCGACCTTCCAGTCGCCCTCCCCCATGCGGCCCGGAATATCGACCAGCAATCCAATATTCAGCCCCCCAAGGTCCTCGCCCTCGAAATGCCCCTCATCAATGGCAATGGCCATCCACGCATGGCAATGGCCTTCCGTGGGGGGATGCGCACCCAAGGACACCACACAAGGGCAGAACACGGTGCAGGAGCAGTTCAAAAACAACTCGCCCTTGATCGACCAATCCGTGGGCTCCTTGCGCCGCCTGCGCGGGTTCATCCGCGCGTCGATCTTTTGCATCACCTGCAGGCGATCTGATGGTTTGCGTTCCGTCTTGGCCATATCAGACCTCCATCCTTTAAGTTAAACCGGTGCGATCACGCCGTAGCCGGCGCATCCAATGCCCGCGACGACCAACAAAACACCGGCAGGCTTTGTCACATGATGCCCGATCTGAGGCAGCTTTTCGAGCACCATAAAGAGCGTAGCCAACCCCATCCACAACAGGCTCATCACCCCGCCCACAAATCCCAGCGCCATGAAGCCCCAGCAGCAGCCCACGCAGAACGCGCCCAGCCCCAGCCCCATGCGCAAACCGCCCGCAAAGCCGGTCTTCCAATGGCCCAGGAAATACAGGCCCGGCGCATGGCAGACCCCGTGGCAAATCTCCTTGGCGCGGGTGAACTGGAACAGCCCGACAATGACAAACAGAACAGCGGCGAACCACAGCGAGTTCGCAATCCCCAGATCGTCAATCAAACCCGAGGCCATCAGCGCAATCTGCGCCACCGTGATCAGCGCCGCAAACCCGACCCAGACCACGAAATAGCCCAGCAGCACGCCCAGCCATCCGGCCCGCGTGCCGTTGGCGCTTGTCATCAGGTCCTCATAGCTGCGCAGCGTCGGCACCAGTGTCGGCAGCATCATCGCCGCCATCATAATGGCCCACATCGGGAACAGCGCGCCAAAACCGGTCATCTGCATCATCGGCATCCCGCCCATCTGCATCATCTCGACGGGCCGCCCGATCCAGTCCACGCCCATCATCCGCGCCATCATGAACATCCACGCCCATGCCAGCAAAATCGCGGCAAAGAAGGACAGCCATAGGATGGATCTGGTGATGGCAGGCATTGGCTCTCCCCGACTCAAGGCTTGCAAATTTAAATGTCATACAATTAAATGTCATACAATTAAAAAGACGGGCAATTAAAAAGACGGGCAAGTAAAAGATCGGCACATGAAAATTGACCCCAATTCCCCAAAAGACCTCTCCGCCCAGATCGCTCAGGCGATCAAGGAAGCCATCATCTCCGGCGAACTGCCCGTGGATGAGCGGCTGCCATCTGAATCCGAGCTGTCCGAGCAATTCGACGTCTCCCGCCCCACCGTGCGCGAGGCCCTGAAACGTCTGGCCGCGCAATCCCTGATCCGCACTCAGCGCGGTGCCACGGGCGGCGCTTTCGTGAACCGTCTCAGCTTCAAAGACGCCTATGCCCAGCAAATCACCACCTCGACCCTGCTGCTGTCCATGAATGCTGTCAGTTTCGAGACCGCCTGCGAGGCCCGCTACGCGCTTGAGCGCGCCTGCGCGCCGCTTTCCGCCGCAAAACGAGAAGCCGACCACCTCGCCACGATGCGCGCCGAAATCCACCGCCAGTCACAACCGGGCCTCTCGGACGAGGCCTTCTGCGCCTCCGATGTCGCCTTCCACCGCGCACTTGTCGATGGCGCGGGCAACCCGGTGCTCTCCTACCAGCTCGCCGGCGCAATCGAGGCGATGCAGCCGTCGATGAACATGATCACCTTCACCGCCCGCTCCCGGACCGAAATCATCGCCCTCCACACCCGCATCGCCGACGCCATCGAGGCAGGCGCGCCAGAGCAGGCCGACGCCACGCTGACAGAGCTGCAAAGCTACACGGTCAGGCTCGCCAATGACGTCATCGCCGCCCGCGCCGCCAAAGCCTGACCCGCAAGGCATCAAACAGGCCGCCCGCGCCCCAGCCCCACCCGCGCCAGCCCCCCTGACAGGCTCCCCGCGCAACACCCCCCTATCATTGCTTCAAAAATACCTCGGGGGAGGAGCGTCAGCTCCGGGGGCAGAGCCCCCTAGATAAAAGACTGCGGGCAGAGCCCCCTAGATAGAAACCTGCGGGCAGACCCCCCCGCTCACGCCACGCGCGCCCCTCGCAGTTCCCCCTTGTCCACAGCCCGTCCACCCCCTAGCTTTTCCGGCGTAAAACCGAAATACCGCTTGGGAGAGCCTTCATGAACCACGTCACCAAATTGCTGGGCACCGCCGCTGTCGCGCTGACCACAACCACAGCCTTCGCCGCGGACCCGGACCTGCTGGTCTTCGATTGGTCCGGCTATGAGGAAGAGGGCTTCTTCATCAAATATGCCGAAAAACACGGGCAAGGCCCCACCTATGCGTTTTTCGGTGAGGAGGAGGAGGCCTTCCAGAAGCTGCGCTCCGGGTTCAAGGCCGATGTGGCCCATCCCTGCTCGCAATCGGTGGATAAATGGTATCAGGCGGGGCTTCTGGAGCCCTGGGACATCTCCAAGATCCCCAGCTATGACACGCTGTCCGATCTCTACAAAACCGATCCGACCTTCGTGCGCGACGGCGAGGTCTATTTCATCCCCGCAGATCTCGGCATGACCGGCATCGCCTATCTCTCCGAGGACGTCCCCGCCGAGGATGTGGCCTCCCTGCAGGTCTTTCTCGATCCGAAATATGCCGGCCGCACCTCGCTGCCCGACAATGTCGATGACGCCTTCGCGCTGGCCTATCTGGCCACCGGCACATCTGACTGGACCAAGGCCACCGAGGATGATTTCAAGAAAGCCTCCGACTGGCTGCGTCAGGCCCATGCCAATGCCCGCGCCTATTGGGCGGACGGGGCGGAGCTGGCCCAGCTGATGGCCACAGGTGAGGTGCAGATCGCTTGGTCCTGGAACGAGACCCCGGTGCAGATGGTGGCGGATGAGTATCAGGTCGGCTTCCAGCGCGAGGCGGCGGAAGGCTCCTCCAGCTGGTTTTGTGGCTATGTGAACCTCAAGGACGGCCCCGGCTCTGAGGACAAGGCGCATGATTTCATCGAAAGTTTCCTCAGCCAGGACACTGCCGATTATATCGTCAATGAATGGGGCTATGGTCACTCCAACACGGCGGCGATGGGCACGTTTGGCGAAGACACCCTGACCGAGGTGGGCCTCAACGATATCACGGCCCCGCAACTGGCGCAGCTGCCAATGGACAACGCGCTGCGCGAGGCGATGATCCAGGATTTCGAGCGGATCAAGGCCGGGTTCTGAGCCTCCCGCTCAGGTCATGACAACACCGATAACGGGTCCGCCAGCGCGGGCCCGTTTTTCGTGGATCACGGCGTTTGCATGCAGGTTTAAGCAAAATTGTCCGCAAATATCGTGGCGCGGGAAAGGTTTGGGGAACCAGTTCCTGACATCTCTGGGGCCTGCCCTGTTGCACGCCAACTGCCCACGAGTTTGCCATGACCCTACGCACCGAAATTCACCTCAAGCCCGGCGACCTGCTCTATACGGAAGGGGGCGAAAACGATTGCGGCTATATCATCGAAAGCGGTGAGATCATCCTGTTTGGCACAGTAGACGGCAAACGCGTCGATATCGAGCGGCGCGGCCCTGGCTCGATTGTGGGGGAGCTTTCGGTGCTCACGGGCCGTCCGCGCACCGTCTCTGTCGCGGCGCTGACCGAATGTCGCGCTTTCCGCGTCTCCGCGTCGCAAATCCTCGCATTGTTTGAAAAACTCGACCCGGTGCTGCGGGCCTGTATCGACACATCAATTACCTTCAACGCGACCTTGCAGGATCAGGCCGCCAATCCCGGCAGGCTCAATGCGGTGGTCCCGCTCGCCCCCTCCACGCTCAACAATGCAGAAGACCTGATTGCAGAGCTGAGATTCGAAAACGACCTTGTCCGCGGGCTGAAAAACGGCGAATTCAAAATGGTCTATCAGCCCATTGTCGCACTGTCTGGCGGTGACATTGTCGGGTTCGAGGCGCTGATGCGCTGGACCCATCCCGAGATGGGTTTCGTGCCCCCTGACCGTTTCATTCTGGCCGCAGAACGCATCGGTGCAATTCACGAGCTGACCGATTTCGCACTGATGGAGGCCTGCAGCGCCCTGATGCGCCTGCGCAGCCAGCCCGGTGCCCCCAAGGGCCTGTTCGCCTCCGTCAATATCTCGGGTCAGGACATCATGCGCCCGGATTTCGTTGATTTTCTGACCCATGTGATCGACCTGCACGATCTTGAGCCCCGCCACATCAAGCTGGAAGTCACAGAAACTGCGCTGATCGCCGATTTCGAGGCTGCCGATATTCATTTCAAACGCCTGCGCGAATTGGGGTTCGGGCTGTCCATTGATGATTTCGGCACCGGCTATTCCAATCTCGGCTATCTCAAATCACTGCCGCTGACCGCGCTGAAAATAGACCGCGCCTTTGCAGGTGATGCCTATCAAAACGCGGTGTCACGCGGCATCGTGCGGCTGCTTATCGCCTTGGGCAAAGAGCTGGGCGTCGACATCATCGCCGAAGGGCTTGAAACCAGTGATGACGTCCAGACCCTGCAAAATCTGGGCTGCCGCTTCGCGCAAGGCTATTATTTCCACAAACCCATGTCGGAGGCAGAGCTGGCCGCGCAGCTGCAAACAGATACCGGCAAAAGCCGCGCCGTAGCCTGAGGTGGCCCGAGTTGGTTTTATAAGTCACACGATAAGACACGGGATAAAACACAGGCGCCGCAAACCCCGGTCCAAAGATTGCAAAACCATGCCCGCCTCCCTATATCTAACCTGTCCTTCGGGACTATGGACATAAACGCGCTCGTAATAAGCGGATCGGACCCGGGGGCGGTACCCGGCGACTCCACCAAACATCCTTCATTTGGGGATCATGGGGTCGAAATAGGATCGACGAACGTCTAAAGGGGTTAGCTTTGTCTCGGTGAGTTACCACCGTTATCGGTACATTTAAGCTAGTTGCAAATGACAACAAAGCTCCAATGGCGATGGCTGCGTAAGCAGTCGGAACTATTGAAATCTTAAGCCCTGTCGCCTAGCCGCGGCAGGCGGGGTTCGCAGGTACCTGGCAACAGAAACCTGCACTTACCCCCCCCCCCGGATTTCGTGATTTCAAACCTTTCTGCTAGGATTGCGCGGGTATTTAAACAGGGGGATTTCAGCCATGACAAATGAACAGGTTATTCGGGACTGGTTTCGCCGCTTCTGGGACGAACAGGACATGAGCGCCGTCGATGATCTGGCCCAGCCCGATGCGCGCGCCAGCGGCATGGCCCATGCCCACGCCATCAACCCCGAAGAAATCATAGCCTTTGCGCAGGTGATGTTTCGCCATATCGGCAATCTCAAAACCACATTCCATCAATTCGTCAATCAGGGCGAATGGATCGCCTTTCATTTCACCATCGACGCCACCCATCTTGAAACCGGAAACCCGGTGTCGCTTGACGCGCAGACCATGACCCATATCGTCGATGGCCGCATCCAGACCGGCATCAATCACGTGGACTATATCTCGTTCTTTCAACAAATCGGGCTGATGCCGGAACAGACGCTGGAAAACTGTCTGGCAGGGTGCAGGCACGCGCGGGTCTAGAACTCGAAGGCTGTGCGAAACGCCGTGCCTCCCAGCCCGGTAAAGCGCACCGCCCGGCTGCCCTCGACACGTTTGGCCCAGCCCTGCGCATAGACATGATCCAGAATGCTGCGCCCCAGACGCCCCGCCAGATGCGAGCGCCGCTCCGACCAATCCAGACATTCCCGACATAAAGGCGCGCGGCTCTTGCCCTCCACCGGGATGCCCAGCGCGGCCATTTTCTTGTACCCGGCGGCGGTCAGACCCAACTGATCCGCTTTCACATGCAGGAACCCGCGCGCCATCATCCCGTCAAACAGGGCTACTCCCAAATCACCCGCCAGATGGTTGTAGCAGACCCGCGCCAACCGCAGCTCCGCATCGCGCGGCCCGGTGCGCGTGCGCAACTGCCCGGTCTTGGCCGCCAGCCCCATCAACGCCTCCAACACACCCGCCACATCATCACTGGCCAGTTTGAAATAATGATGCCGTCCCTGCCGCGCGCGGCTGATCAGCTTGCCCGCCTCAAGCCCTTGCAGATGCGCCGAGGCCGTCTGCGCGCTGACGCCCGCCTCCGCGGCCAATTCTCCGGCGGTCAGGGCCTTGCCGCTCATCAACGCCGCCAACATGTTGGCCCGCCCCGGATCGCCGATCAGCGCCGCCACCCGCGAGATATCTGGTCCGTCTTTCATCTACGCCTCCATAGTTCGCTCTGACCCGAACCATGCACCTGAATATGGGGAAATGCAAGATCACATAGTTCGCTCCAAATCGAAGCATTAACAGCACGCAAGCCACTAAAATGCCCCCATATTCACAGGAGAGACCCATGCTGACCTGCATCATCCGTTACCAGATCGACCCCCGAAAAATGCCCCATTTTGTACAATACGCTCAGAATTGGGGTCAGGCGATCCCCCGCAATGGCGCCGATCTGATCGGCTATTACGCGCCCCATGAAGGCTCCGCGACACTCGCCTACGGCATTTACAACATCCGCTCACTGGCCGATTACGAGGCGTACCGGGCCCGTCTCGCCGCCGATCCTCTGGGCCGCAGGAACTACGAGTTTGCCCAAAGCGAGAACTTCATCTTGCGCGAGGACCGCACTTTCCTGAAACTGGTCTCCACACCACATGGAGAGCCCGCATGATCGCCGTTATGTTCGAAGTCGAACCCGCAAAAGGTCGACAAGACAGATACTTACAGCTCGCAGCTCAGATGCGCCCGCTTCTGGAAGAGGTCGATGGCTTCATCTCGGTCGAGCGGTTCCAGTCGATCACCAACCCCGAGAAGATGATCTCACTGTCCTTCTTCCGCGACGAAGAAGCACTGGCAAACTGGCGCACATTGGCCGAACACCGCGCCGTGCAGAAAGCCGGCCGCGACGGGCTGTTTTCCGGCTACCGCCTGCGCATCGGGTCTGTCATCCGCGACTACGGCCTCACCGAACGCCGCGATCAAGCC
>CALFWN010000123.1 GCA_937928335.1 uncultured Litoreibacter sp.
GGTCTATCAGCCGACCCCGGAGCCTGCCCCGACCATCGTGACCGAGCAGCAGCCCGCCGCCTTTGAGGCACCGCAGCCCGGTGCGTCTGGTGCGCCCGGTGCACCCGGCACGCCGACCCCGGAAGCGATGGAGCGCCTGCGCGCCGCCGTCAGCCGCCAGCCTGCGCAAACAGCCCCGGCAGCGCCATCGCCACAGCAGGCCGCACCCGCAGGTGAAAAGCCCCGCTTTGGGATCAATTCACTGATTGGCCGGATGACCGGCGCGGCGGAAGAAACGCCGCAACCCGCACGTCAGCAGCCTCAGGTGAACACGATCCAGCCCTCCGCCGAGGTCGACCCAGAGCAGGAAAAGATCGAGATACCGGCCTTCCTGCGGCGTCAGGCAAACTGACACAAACACATAAGACGCAACGTCAGAGGCCGGGCATGTCCCGGCCTTTTTCGTTTTGGATCAACGGCTTGCTGCGGTTGCACAATAAATGAGGCCGAATGTTACAGCTATGTTGCAAACGGACATAAAGAGTGAGTTGAGACATGCCTGCGCCCTGCCTATTTTCCACTGCAACGGGCTTCTGCGTCCGATGATGATGATTTTGAAACCCTGCCGCTTCTTCAGGAGGCATTTACGTGCAAGCGACCTTGAACACTGCAGTCACCTTTCAGGGTGTCGGATTGCATTCCGGCGTCCCGGTTACGATGACCGTATGCCCGGCAGGCGTGAATCACGGGATTTGGTTCAAACGGGTTGACGTGAGCGATGCCGACCCGATGATCCCTGCGCTGTACGACGCGGTGGAACACAAGCCCTTGTGCACCCGCATCGTCAACACGGCCGGGACCGATGTGACAACCATCGAACATATCATGGCGGCTTTGGCCGGTTGTGGCGTGCGCAACGCATTGATCGAGATTGACGGCCCAGAAGTGCCGATCATGGATGGCGCGGCTGGCGATTTTGTCCGCGCCTTTGTCGAGGCTGGCGTGACGGGGCAGGATGCTCCGCTTTATGCGATCGAGGTGCTTGAGCCGGTAAGTGTCGAGCTGCACGGCGCCGTGGCGACGCTCTCCCCGGCGGGCTCGCTGGAGATTGCCTTCGAGATTGACTTTGAGGATGCGGCTATCGGCGCGCAGTCCAAGACGCTGAATATGGCGAACGGGACCTTCGTGCGCGAGCTGTCGGACAGCCGCACATTCTGCCGCAAATCCGACATTGATATGATGCACGCAAACGGCCTTGCGCTGGGCGGCACCTATGAGAATGCGGTTGTTGTTGACGGTGACGCTGTGCTGAGCCCCGGTGGCTTGCGTCACGACGACGAGGCCGTGCGCCACAAGATGCTGGATGCGCTGGGTGACCTGTCGCTGGCGGGCGCGCCGATCCTGGGCCGCTACACCGGCATACGGGCGGGCCACGCAATGACCAACATGCTGTTGCGCAAGCTTTTTTCGACGCCTGCGGCCTACCGTCTGGTGAATTGCTCGCATGAACAGCTGAGCCGCCTGCCGGGTGTTGGCGTCAGGCAGGCTGATCTGGCGCTGGTCGCCTGACGGGCCGCCCGGCAGCGCCTATGTTTGTTTTTCAAAAACCGCACCAAAGACGTTTTGCCTTCCAAACACATGTGTTAGAGCTTAGCGAAGCGTCCGGTCCAGCGTAGGTGTGCCCGCGTAGGTGTGACGGACAAAAAGTGCAGGGTTGGCGGGCTGATATGCCGAACAGGTCTTTGATCAAAACAGCGATCATGCTGGTGCTTGTAGCGGGCGTTTCCGCATGTGGAAGCCGTGACCGCGACCGCGGCGGCTTTCTGGGCGGGTTCTTCTCGGGCGGCGGGCGGGAAGCCTCGCTTGAAAGCCTCAGCGCCGACGAGATTTACCGCCGCGGCGAGGCGGAGCTGTCCGATGGCGATGTCGACAACGCCGTGCGCCTGTTCAGCGAGGTGGAGCGGCTTTACCCCTATTCCGAATGGGCCAAACGTGCGCTGATCATGCAGGCCTTTGCCTATCACGCGGACCGCGAATACGAGCAGTCGCGTGTGGCAGCCCAGCGGTTCCTCGACTTCTACCCGGCGGATGAAGACACGCCCTATGCGCAATATCTGCTGGCCATCAGCTATTATGACCAGATCGATCAGGTGGGCCGCGACCAGGGGCTGACCTTTCAGGCGTTGCAGGCGTTGCGCACGGTGATCGAGCGTTATCCTGACAGCGAATATGCGCGCTCCTCGATCCTCAAATTCGACCTTGCCTTCGACCATCTGGCCGGCAAGGAGATGGAGATCGGGCGCTACTACCTCAAGCGCGGGCATTATGCCGCCGGCATCAACCGGTTCCGCGTCGTGGTGGAGGAGTTCCAGACCACGACCCACACCGCCGAAGCCCTGCACCGGCTGGTGGAAAGCTACCTGTCGCTTGGCCTGACGGACGAGGCGCAGACGGCGGCGGCCATTCTGGGCCATAACTACCAATCGAACCCCTTCTATCAGGATAGCTTTGACCTTCTGGCCGGGCGCGGGCTGAAACCGGCCCCCAAAGGCACCGGTTGGCTGGTCGATATTTACCGGCAGGTTATCCGCGGCAGGTGGCTGTAGGGGTGGCGGGGTGAGCCCCGCACCAATTGCGGCCCGAACCACTTAGAGTCAGGGTGTAACATGCTGCGATCCCTTGATATTTCCGACATGCTCATCATCGACCGGCTGGTGCTTGAGTTCCAGCCCGGGCTGAATGTGCTGACCGGGGAGACCGGCGCGGGCAAATCCATCCTGCTTGATTCCCTTGGTTTCGTGCTGGGCTGGCGTGGCCGGGCCGAGCTGGTCCGCGCCGGGGCCGAGAAGGGCGAGGTGACGGCGGTGTTTGATCTGGCCCGGAGCCACCCGGCGCGCGCCGTTCTGAGCGAGGCCGGATTCGAGGCCGAGGATGAGCTGATCCTGCGCCGGGTCAACCACCCTGACGGCCGCAAACAAGCCTGGATCAACGACCGCCGGGCCAGCGGCGAGGTGCTGCGCGCCCTGTCGGAGGCGCTGGTGGAGCTGCATGGCCAGCATGACGACCGCGGGCTCTTGAACCCGCGCGCCCACCGCCTGTTGCTGGACCAGTTCGCGGGCACGGATCTG
>CALFWN010000124.1 GCA_937928335.1 uncultured Litoreibacter sp.
GTGCTGAGTTTTTTGCGTATCAGACAAAGCCAATTCACGGGCGGGCGACAGATTTCGCGCGTTTCGAAACAGTCTTTTCCGATCCGACCCCATCCGATCCTTTGATCTGGCAGCGTAAGCTGCCTGACCGATTTTGGGAGATCACCGCAACCTCGAAAATGACCAATGGCCGCGAAATCCGCGAAACATTCCTGCTGGCCAAAATCGATAGAAAATGGAGCATTCTTGAGCGGCTCACATCGGACGTTGACGCAGTAAAAGTCAAAAACTTTGGTACATTCACCTACGATGATTTGGGATTTTGGAAGACCGCCAGAAAAATCAAACCAGCGTTTCTTGGCCTGCCAGCGGAAGTGCAGGTAGAGGGTGTCGAAGACACTTTGGATGAACCGACAATAGAGCGCGCCCGTGCGTTTCTTGCCAACGAGAGCCTAAAAGATCCTATTGGGGTCGCTCTGCGCAGCTTGCAACATGGACCTTGGGCTGATCATCACGACACTGCTCTTTTGGAGCAGGAAGAAGACATTTGGAAATTGGTAAAGAAAACAGGTCACTACGTCCGCTTTCAAGGGCCTATGGTTCAGATTGACCTGTCCACTCGACTGGACGATGAACACCACATCTCAATCGTTTTTGAAGATGGTGCAGTTAGGCTGAAAGATTTCTAGTTAAGGGCCAGGTGTCTATTACTGTCTTCTTTCTTGCTACTTGTGCTTGAAAATTACAGCATTGCAGACTTCGGCACAGTCCGCAGCATCCTTCACTTAAGGCTCAAAGCTGACATAAGTTGAGTGTCCTCGTCCGCCCGGCAACAAGCCGCAGGCGCCGGGCGACCGCTTTGCGTAATTTTGCCAATTTCTTTTGGTTTAGATTATCAATCAAACTTTCAGCTGACCGAAACGAAGGGCGAAACGATTATGGCGCTTGGTGATTTTAACCCGCTCACACATAGCCCGGAAGCCCGTCAGGCTCTATGTGACGAGGTTCTTTTTGCACACAAACAAAACGGTACGTTAAAACAGCATGACTGGTGGGCCATCGCTGAAAACGCATTGCATTTCAGGTCTGTCCATAACGAAAACACCGTTCAATATATCATAGATGCAGATCTGGACACACGCCACGTTTCAATCCTGTGTGCGCCCAACTCTCATTTCGATCCTTATGAAATCATGCAAATTCTGCGGGCGGCGCCGGTAGATGGGTCCACCATCCTCGCCGCATATATTTACGCCGTCAGCGACATTCTGGAACAACATTACTCCACGGCTTGCAGACACCAGAACTTTCATCCGTTCATCAAAGATAACAACGCTGGTTGGGGATCATATATCGATGGAGACGGGACCAACGCATACATGTCTCTGCTGGCCAAACTCTGGCAAGAAACGGGGCAGGAGTTTATTTTTGATGCGGGACGAAAACAGATTCTATACGCCGCGCTCGAGGCGGATCTGGAGAAGAATAACATGAAGCCAGATTGGTTTATTCCTGCGACTGCCTTTTTGCCATTTGCAGGCAGAAAGCCAAAAACAAACCTAATTGTACGGGACTTGGAGGTCTATGAGCTTCCCGAAACCGCACTTGAATTGTGGGTGCAGGCACCCAGGACATCGGGATTTTTGAGCAGATTGGCAAAGAGGTTCAGCCGCCATTAATAATGTCGATCCAGAGGCGTATACCAGTTATCCGCGACACTCACCGCACGCCACCGCCGGGCGGCACGGGGAACGGCACTGGGCGATTTTCGGTGGTTAAGAAAGGGTGAATAAATTTCAATAAGTCACGAATAATCAACACGTTAAACCATTCCGGCGCGTGCGTCGCGGATCAGGAAAACTTGTAATTCTTCGGGAAGCCGTAAGGCGGCCGCTTGCCCACGCCCGCGCGCTTGCCCAGCCATTCGGACATGTCGGCCTCCGTGCGGGTCTTGCCGCCGCCCATCTCCCAGCTGAGGCCTTCCTCCCAGACAAAAGTGGTCAGATCGGCCAGCCCGCCATCCAGCTCCAGCGATCCCTGCTTGCCGCGGGCCATGTTGTATTTCTGAAGCCGCACGCCCTTGCCCCGGCCCATCTCCGGCAGGTCGGCGACCGGGAAGACCAGAAACTTGCCGTTCTGGCTGACAATCGCCACATGGTCGCCCGCCACCGGCTTGCAGATCACCGCCCGGTTGTCATCCTTGACGTTCAGCACCTGCTTGCCGCTCCGCGTCTGCGCCACCACATCCTGCTCCGCCACCATGAACCCGTCCCCCGCCGAGGAGGCCACCAGCAGCTTGCGCGCCGGATCATGCAGGAACAGGTCAACGATCTGCACCTCATTGGGCAAATCAACCATCAGCCGCACCGGCTCCCCCATGCCCCGCCCGCCGGGCAGGTTGGAGGCCGCCAGCGTGTAGAACCGCCCGTTCGAGCCAAAGACCAGCAGCTTGTCGGTGGTCTCCGCATGAAAGATGAAGCGCGGCCCGTCGCCATCCTTGAACTTCAGCTCGCGACCCAGGTCGATATGGCCGGTCATCGCCCTGATCCAACCCATTTGCGAGCAGACCACGGTGATCGGTTCGCGCTCGATCATCGCCTCCAGCGGCACCTCTTCGAACTCGACAGCCTCGGCAAATTGCGTGCGGCGCGCGCCGATCTCGGTGCTTTTGCCAAATTTCTTGCGGGTCTCGCGCAGCTCGTCGGCAATGCGCTTCCATTGCAGGTCCTCGCTGTCCAGCAGGTCCTCTATTTCGGCGCGTTCCGCCATCAACGCGTCGCGCTCGGCCTTCAGCTCCAGCTCTTCCAGACGCCGCAGGGACCGCAGCCGCATGTTCAGGATCGCCTCGGCCTGCACCTCGGTCAGCGACGGCTCGTCATCGGTCTTGACCGGGCCGACATAGTCTTTCTCCGAGGTGGCACGCATATGGTCGCGCCCCCAATCCTCGAACATCAGCGCGGTTTTCGGGTCGTCATCATAGCGGATGATGTCGATCACGCGGTCTAGGTTGAGGAAGGCAATGATGAACCCTTCCAGCACCTCCAGCCGGTGGTCGATCTTCTCCAGCCGGTGGCGCGAGCGGCGCAGAAGCACGTCGCGGCGGTGGTCCAGAAACGCCCGCAAAACCTCCTTCAGCGAACAGACCTTCGGCGTCATCCCGTCAATCAGCACGTTCAGGTTCATCGAGAACCGCGTCTCCAGATCGGAGTTGCGGAACATCATGCCCATCAGCACATCCGGGTCGACATTCTTCGAGCGCGGCTCAAGGATCAGGCGGATATCATCGGTGCTTTCGTCGCGCACATCGGCAAGGATCGGGATCTTCTTGGTCTGGATCAGCTCCGCGATCTTTTCGATCAGCTTGGATTTCTGCACCTGATAGGGGATCTCCGTGACCACGATCTGCCACTGACCCCGCCCCAGATCCTCCACCTCATATTTGGAGCGCAGCCGGAACGCGCCCCGCCCCGTCGTATAGGCCTGAAGGATATTCTCGCGCGGTTCGACAATCGTGCCACCGGTTGGGAAATCAGGGCCGGGAATATGCTCCAGCAAGGTCTCGTCGCGGGCATTCGGCGCCTTGATCAGATGCAGACACCCGTTGATCAGCTCTTCCATGTTATGGGGCGGAATATTCGTGGCCATCCCCACCGCAATCCCCGACGACCCGTTGGTCAGAAGGTTGGGGTAGCTCGCAGGCAGCACCACGGGCTCCTGCAATGTGCCGTCATAATTGTCGCGGTAATCAACCGCATCCTCGTTCAACCCGTCCAGCAGCGCCTCTGCAAAGGCGGTCATCCGAGCCTCGGTATAGCGCGAGGCTGCCGGGTTATCGCCGTCGATATTGCCGAAATTGCCCTGCCCGTCGACCAGCGGGTAGCGGACGTTGAAATCCTGTGCCAGCCGCGCCATCGCGTCGTAAATCGCGGCGTCGCCATGCGGGTGGTAATTGCCCATCACGTCGCCGGAAATCTTGGCCGACTTGCGGAAACCGCCATTTGACGACAGCCGCAGCTCCCGCATCGCGTAGAGGATTCGCCGGTGCACCGGCTTCAACCCGTCGCGCGCATCAGGCAAGGCGCGGTGCATAATCGTGCTCAGCGCATATTGCAGATACCGGTCACCGATGGCGCGGCGAAGCGGTTCCACCATGCTGGCAGCGCTCATGTTGGGGTCGATGATCTCGTCGGACATAGATGCTGTGTAACGCCCGCTGTGTCAGGGGTAAAGCATCCAGATTGAGTCAATTGCCCGAATATATTCCCCTTGGTTTTGAGCCGCCCTTTGGGGCAAAATAGCAAAAAGGATGGGCGCAATTGAGGGGAAAGACTATGGCGAAATGGGTTTTGGGCCTTTGCGCGGCCATCTACGTGACATTGCTTGTCTTCGGCGACGCGCCTGAGGGTGAGGCGCTTGCTACCGTCGCCGAACCGGGTGAGATCTTGCAAGACGACCCTCTCCAAGATGAGGCCCTTGCGGATGCAACCCCCACAGACAAAGCAGTGGCCACGCTGACCACAGAGCGCCCCGCAACGCCCGCCGCCCGAGAGCCGGAAACCGCAGAGGTTGCGCCGCTCCTGTTTCCCGAAGTTAACGTCGCCACGCTGGACGTCACCTCGATCACGCATCTCCAGCCTGATCCGGCCCCCTTGGCAGAGCCTGAGGCCCGACTGATCAACATCGCCGTCACCGCGCAAGACGCCGCACAAGACATCGCACAAGAGACGGCGCAGGACACAGCCCTTTACACCGGGCTGGCCACGCAAAGCCTCCAGACCGGCACCCAACCCGCCACAGCCCCCGCAACCCCCTCCAATGGGGAGGGGGAAATCTGGACCGTCACCGGCAATACCGTGAACCTGCGGACCGAGGCCGGCACCTTTGGCGCGGTGATCGGCCAGACCCGCCGCGGCGACAGCGCAGAGGTGATCGAGCTGCTCGACAATGGCTGGGCGCGGGTCTTCATCCTCGAAAGCGGGCTTGAGGCTTTCATGTCAGCAGACTTCCTGCGCCGCGAGCAGGGCTAAGAACGGTTTTGCATCCCGGCCCCACTTCGCGTAGCCAAACTGCA
>CALFWN010000125.1 GCA_937928335.1 uncultured Litoreibacter sp.
GGTGTTCCGCGCGTTTCATGATGCGGCGCAATGGGAGGATGTGCTGGACGGGGCGACCCGGACCTGCAAGGCGCTGGTCGCGCATGGGGCGCAGCATCTGGTGTTGATCGACTCGATTTCTCCGCGTCGTGCGCCGACTGCAGGGCGTGCCGATGAGGCGGAGCAGATGGACAGTGCCGAATGGTCTGCCTTTCGTGACCGCATCGCCACGGTCGCAAAAATGGGGGCCGAAGACTACGGCCTGACCGTCGGTATGCATGCCCATGCGGGCGGCTTCATTGACTTCGAGCCTGAGCTGGAACGGCTGCTGGACGAGGTCGATGACAGCATCCTGAAAATCTGCTTTGACACCGGCCACCACTCCTATGCGGGCTTTGATCCGGTGGCTTTCATGAAGCGCCATATTGATCGCATCAGCTATATGCATTTCAAGGATATCGACCCGAAGGTGAAGGCCAGTGTCGTCGCCAACCGAACCGATTTTTATGACGCGTGTGGTCAGGGCATTTTCTGCAATCTGGGCGATGGCGATGTTGATTTCCCGGCGGTCCGGCAAGTGCTGCTGGATGCCGGTTTCGAGGGCTGGTGCACGGTGGAGCAGGATTGCGATCCGCTGCTTGATCCCGACCCGCTTGGCGATGCGCAAAAGAACCGCGCCTATCTGCAATCCATCGGCTTTTGAGGTCCTGATATGACACGTTTGAACTGGGGTATGATTGGCGGTGGTGAGGGGTCTCAGATCGGGCCGGCGCATCGTCTGGGCGCGGGGCTTGATGGGGATTTCTCAATGGTTGCAGGGGCTTTGGACCATAATCCCGATGCCGGGCGCGACTATGCGCAGCGTTTGGGTGTGGCCGCAGATCGCGCCTATGGCGACTGGAAAGAGATGCTGGCAGGCGAAAGCGCGCGCGAAGATCGGGTTGATCTGGTGACGGTCGCGACGCCGAATTCCACGCATTTCGAGATCACCAAAGCCTTCCTTGAAAAGGGCTTCCACGTATTGTGCGAAAAGCCGATGACGATGACCGTGGAAGAGGGCGAAGAGATCACCAGGATTGCTGCGGCTTCGGGCAAAATCTGCGCGGTGAATTACGGCTATTCGGGCTATTCGCTGGTGCGCCATATGCGGGCGATGGTGGCGCGTGGCGATCTGGGCGCGGTGCGGGTTGTGGTGGCAGAATTTTCGCATGGGCATCATGCGGATGCCGCGCAGGCGGACAATCCGCGTATCCGCTGGCGGTATGATCCGGCGCAGATGGGGGCCTCTGCGCAGTTTGCGGATTGCGGGATTCACGCGATGCATATGGCCTCGTTTGTGACGGGCCAAGAGGTCACGAAACTGTCCGCTGATTTTGCCTCGACAATTGTGTCACGCGCGCTCGAAGACGACGCGATGGTCAATTTCCGCATGGATGGCGGCGCTGTCGGGCGGCTCTGGACCTCTGCGGTGGCGGTGGGCCGGATGCATGGTTTGACGATCCAGGTTTTCGGGGAAAAAGGCGGGCTGCGCTGGGCGCAGGAACAGCCGAACCAGCTATATTGGACCCCGACAAATGGCCGTGTTCAGGTGATCGAACGGGGGGAGGCAGACCTGTCGCCCGAGGCAGATCGCGCAACGCGGGTGACCATCGGACATGCTGAAGGGATGCCTTTGGCTTTTGCAAATATCTACTCTGATCTGGCCGAGGTGATCCGGGCCGAGAAAGAGGGGCGCAGTCCTGATCCGGCGGCAACACATTACCCCAGGGCGGTAGATGGGTTGCGGTCAATGGCGGCGGTTCATGCCTGTGTGGCTTCGGCAAAAAAGGGTGGAGAATGGGTTAATGCCATCCCCAAATCCTTAACCTGAGCGCGAAAAACGGCGTACACAACCCGTACACAATGCGTACACATCCCGTCGTGACACTTGCATCTAAATCCGGCGTAATGTGCCGCGTTCGACGATATGACACGGAAAAAGCCGCGCCTCGGGGTAGCGGGTCGGGTCGCTGAGCATGGCCATGACCAGCTCGATCGAGGAGGCGATGATCTGGCGGATGGGCTGATGGATCGTGGTCAGGGCGATGTTGTTCCAGCCCGCCATTTCCATGTCGTTCAGCCCGATAATGCCCAGCTGATCGGGGACGCTGAGGCCCGCAGCTTTCGCGGCGCTGAGCGCACCGATAGACAGCACGTCGTCGCCGCAGAAATAGGCCTCGGCCGGGCCGTCGGCGATGCGGTTCTGCATTTCGGCATAGCCCGCCTCGAAGCTGTATTGCGCCGCAAAGCTGTGGGTCTGGCTGACGCCGGGGGTGGCGCGTATGACGTCCCGGAACCCGTTGAGGCGGTCTTGGGTCGAGGTGGCCTCGACTGGTCCGCCAAGGAAGGCGACCTTGCGGTAACCATGTTCGATCAAGGTGCGCGCGGCCATGCGGCCGCATTCTACATTGTCGATGCCGACCACGTGGACATTTGGATTGGTCGTGTGGCGACCGAATGAGTTGACGACCGGGACGCCCGCATCGCGGAAGGCCTCCGCAAAGCTGGGGGGCAAAGTTGACGAGGCCACGATCACCGCGTCGACGCTGTAGGTTTGCAACATTTGCAACGATTGTGCAGGGTCCTTCTGGCCCGACAGGTTGACCAGCAGGGGGCGCAATCCCCTTTCTTGCAGGCCGCGGGTGAACAGGTCGAACACCTCCAGAAAGATCGGATTTCGAAAATTGTCCGACACCAGCCCGATCAGCTTGGTGCGGCCCGTTGTGAGCGAGGATGCAAGCGCGTTGGGGCGGTAGCCAAGCTCTTCGGCGGCTTTCTTGACCTTCTTTCGCGTCGCGTCCGAGACGGAGGCCCCTTCGGTAAATGTACGCGACACGGCGGAGCGGGAGACGCCTGCACGCAGGGCTACATCTTTGAGTGTAATGGCCATGACGCCCCTTGGTTTGACTGCGATCAACGTGCCAATTCTTGCAACGATTTGCAACCGGTTGCAGAGTGTTCAACCGGCGCTTCACCGGATAAGGTCAAGGGATGGGCTATGATGGTGACAGTTTCTTCACACTTGGAATGGGCGGCAGGATCGGGCTGGTGCTGCTGTCAGCGGTGCTGATGATCCTGTGCGCCGGGTTGGTCTGGAAATTGGTTGGTGGCCTGGGCCGCGTGTGGCGGGTTCTTGTCGCGCTGGGCTTGTTCTGGGGGTTCATCTGGCTGTCGCCACAGATTTACTACGTCTATTACTGGATGATCTTCGAGGATTTGCCGGTGCAGGTGGTGATCGGCGGGCCGCCCGGTCTTGGCGATATTTTACGGCTGGTCAGTTTTACCGACCGGGCGAGCCTGGCGCATCACGGGCAGGGCGTCTTTGCCTGGATGCTGATGATCTTCGCGCTGCTGCGCCGACGGCCTAAATCACATTGAGCAGGGCGGCGGCGTCTTCGGCTATATGGCTGGGGTTGGGTTGCCTTTTATGCGGCCCCGGTTTCCGGGAAATTCGTTCACTTCCAGCGTGATCTGTCGCCATGCGGCAAGCGCGGAGCGTGCATTTGTACAACATATTTCTGAGTATTGATTTGCATTTGGTTCCTTGACGAATATTTCACACTGGAGCCAAGAAGGAAGCGAAGGGCGATTCAAAAGCAAGTCCAAGTGCATTCAACATCGAATTTGTTAGATTATCAAAGCTGCGCGGTTGTCAACTCGCGATAAACAATGCTATGCCGATTCTGTGGGAACGTACAGCCTGCTATA
>CALFWN010000126.1 GCA_937928335.1 uncultured Litoreibacter sp.
CTCATCACCACATCGGCCTTGCCGCCCAGCCAGTCTTTCACCTGCTCATCTGCACCCTCATCAAGGAAATCCAGCACATGGATCTCGCACCCCGCCACGGGCTCCACCTCTTGCAGGTCGATCCCCAGCACGGTGCCAACCTTCTTGCCCGCCCGCTCACCCAGAGCATTCACCCGGGCAGAGGCCACCTGACACCATCCGCCGGGCGCGCAGCCCAGATCAACGACCCGCGCGCCGGGCACCAGGAAGCGGTATTTGTCATCCGTCTCCGATATCTTGTAAGCCGCACGACCGCGCATCCCTTCGGCCTGAGCGCGTTTGACATAGGGGTCATTCAGCTGGCGTTGCAACCAGAGCGTCGAGGACAGCTTCCGCCCACGTGCGGTTTTCACCTTCACCGTCAGGTCACGTTGCCCGCGCCCGGAGGTGTTGCGCCCTTTTACCCCCTTGGGGCCTGTCGGTGATCTGGCCATGCCATGTCCCCATCATTGCTTCAAAAATACCTGCCGCGCAGCGTCCCTACCTGTGTGCAGGCGCGAAGGCCAGCCTAGTAAGGCCCTTCCTCCAGCACCCCATCTGTGGACATCTGCGCATAAAGCAAGCCCTCGCGCAGCCCCCGGTCCGCCACAGACAGCCTGTCCGTGGGCCAGATCCGCAAAAGCGCCTGCAAAATGGCGGCCCCCGACATGATCAGGGCGTGCCGGTCGCGCCCGATGCGCGGGTCGTCGCGACGCCCCTCAGGGCCCAGATGCAGATAACCCTGGATCACATGGTCGATCTGATCGGAGGTCATCCGCAAACCATCCACCTTGTTGCGGTCATAGCGGCGCAATCCCAGATGGGACGCCGCCACCGTCGTCACCGTCCCCGAGGTGCCAACAATCTGGAACCCTTCGCGCACCTGGTCAGTGTCCTGATATGGGGTGAACTCGGCGAGGTTTTCTTCAAAAAACCAGCTCATCAGCGCGAATTGGGCAGCGTCATCATCCACATCGCTGAACTGGTCCCGCAACGTGGCCACGCCCAGAGGCACGGATATCCAATCGACCACTCTGGCCGCCGGAAAGCTGCTGTCTTTGGGGTCAAACCCGGTGTGAAGCCGCATAATCGCGCGCGGCCGGTCGACGCGCGGCACGCGGGAGAGGTCAATCCAGACCAGCTCCGTCGAGCCGCCGCCAATATCGACCACCAGCAATTGCTCGGTCTTGACCGAGACCAGCGGCGCGCAGGAGATCACGGCAAGCCGGGCCTCTTCCTCGGGCATGATGATTTCAAGATTGAGGCCCGTCTCGCGGGTGACCAGATTGATGAACTCGTCGGAATTGGTGGCCCTGCGGCAGGCCTCCGTGGCAACAAGGCGCATCCGCTTGACCGAATGATGGCGCAGCTTTTTCTGGCATATCTTCAGCGCGCCAACGGTGCGGGCCATCGAGGCACGCGACAACTGCCCCGAAGCCTCAAGCCCGGCCCCGAGCTGAACAGATTTGGAAAAGCTGTCGACCACATGAAACTGGCTGCCTTTGGGCTGGGCAATCAACATACGGCACGAATTCGTTCCCAGATCCAGCGCCGCATAAAGGTCAGCCGGATCGGGTCTATCGGCAGAACGCGCCGCACGGCCGGGGGCCGCAACAGGTCTCACAGGACTGCCCGCATGTTTTGGCGGTTGCTTCGCCATGCCAGTCGGGCCTCTCAATCTTTGGTTGGTCTCAGCGTAAGCGCAGGCAGGCCATCGCGCAAGCGTTGTAAGCGGCGCTCTCAAGAGCCTAGCCACGCGGGCCCATCAGATGTGCCTCATAATGGTGCTGAATAATTCTGCGCCCCGCCCCTCTTTTGGGCCGCTTGGCGACAGGCTATGACTTTGCCGAGGTTGAGCGGTCGCTGACAGATCGAAACGTGTCGAAATCGGGCGCAACACAAGGCCAATTCCGGCTAGGCTCAACCAACCATCGTGAAGCCGTCAGGGGGTCCAAATGCCCGATGTTACCATTGTTTACTGGCGCGATATCCCCGCGCAGGTCATTGTCGGCAAGGGCCGTCGCGGCTCGAAAGCGCCGTTGGCCGAGCGGTTCGAGCAGGCCATCGACCGCTGCGCAATGAAAGTCGGCGCCAAGGATGACGACGCCTATATGGCCTCCTGGCGCAAGGCCGCCCCCTACAGTGTCGAAGGCGCACCCGATGATGTCGCAAAAGCCGAAGCGGCCCGGATCGAAGCGGAATACGACGCAGAGAAGATCAAAGCGCTGATCGCCAATGATGGCCACGACAGCTGACGCAATGAAGGACAAGCTGATGGGATTGCTGAATTTCAAGAAATCTGCCGCAGCCACGCCGAGCGTGACCCCCGAGGTCGAGGCGTTCCTGCAAGGCTATTCCATCGAGGTGATGCCCCGCACTGCCGAAAAGGTGGAGGATTTTCGCACCCTTTTGCCCGAAGGCACCCGCGTCTACATCGCCCATATCGAAGGCACACCGATCGAGGACATGGTGGCCACCGCCGCGCGTCTGGCCAAAGATGGCTATGCCGTCATGCCGCATTTTCCGGCGCGCATCATCAAGGACGCGGCCACGCTGGGCGACTGGATCGCCCGTTATCAGGGCGAAGCCGGCGTTGATCAGGCCCTGCTTCTGGCCGGCGGTCTGTCAGAGCCGCATGGGGCATATGACAGCTCGATGCAATTGCTTGAAACCGGGTTCTTCGACAAGGCCGGGTTCAGCCGCCTCCATGTCGCGGGCCATCCCGAGGGCAACCGAGATATCGACCCGGACGGCTCTATGAAGAACGTCGACGAAGCGCTTGCCTGGAAACAGAAATTCTCTGAGCGCACGGATGCAAAGATGGCGCTTGCCACGCAGTTTGCCTTTGAGGCCGGGCCGATCATCGCATGGGCAAATGCGATCAAGGCCAATGGCATCGACCTGCCTGTTCATATCGGCATCGCAGGCCCCGCCAAGTTGCAGACCCTGATCAAATTCGCCATTGCCTGCGGCGTCGGCCCGTCCCTGAAAGTGCTGCAAAAGCGCGCGATGGATGTGACCAAGCTGCTGCTGCCCTATGAACCCACGGAGGTTCTGGCAGAGCTGGCCGCGCACAAGGCGGCAAACCCGGATTTCAACATTGAAAGCGTCCATTTCTTCCCCTTGGGCGGTATCAAAACCAATGCCAATTGGGCCATCGCGCATGGCGGCCGCAATGCCGTCCCTGCCAACCCAGCATAAGCCCGCATAAGAAAGATAAAGAATGACCCGCACGGTACTGGAATCCAAGACAAAAACAGTTGTTATCGGCTTTGACGAGCCATTCTGCGTGATCGGTGAGCGGATCAACCCCACAGGCCGCAAGATCCTGAACGAAGAGCTGGAGCGCGGCGATTATTCCCGCGTGGAGGCCGACGCCATTGCGCAAACCGCCGCCGGTGCCAATGTGCTGGACATCAACTCGGGCGCGGTTTTCTCCAACAAAATGGCGCAGGACCCACGCTATGCAGACAATAATTTCGTCGAGCCGACCTTGATGAAAGAGCTGGTGGAACGGGTCCAGAAGGTCTCCGACATCCCCCTGTGCATCGATTCCTCAGTGCCGGGCGCGCTGGAAAACGGGTTGGCTGCCGCAGAGGGCCGCCCGTTGTTGAACTCCGTCACCGGCGAGGAAGAGCGGCTCGAGCTCGTGCTGCCACTGGTCAAGAAATACAACGTCCCCGTGGTGGCCATTTCCAATGATGACACCGGCATCTCAGAGGACCCGGACGTGCGGTTCGCGGTCGCCAAGAAAATCGTGGAGCGCGCCGCCGATCACGGCATTCCGGCCCATGACATCGTGGTTGACCCGCTGGTCATGCCCATTGGCGCAATGGGCACCGCCGGGCTGCAGGTCTTCACGCTTGTCCGCCGCCTGCGCGAGGAACTGGGCGTC
>CALFWN010000127.1 GCA_937928335.1 uncultured Litoreibacter sp.
ATCCTGAACTGCGCCGCCGCCGGTCCGTTTGACGCGGATGCGCTTTACCGGCAGGTAACCTCCGCCGGGCCTTATGCCGGGCTGAGCCGCGCGCAATTTGATGAGTGCCTCGCGTATTGCGCGACGGGCGGCTACGCGCTCAGGGCCTATGACAAATACCAGCGGCTGGTGCAGCGGGCGGGTCTGTGGCAGCTGCGCGACCCGCGCGCGGCGGCGCAAATCCGGATGAATCTCGGCACGATCATCGACACCGAAACACTGAAAGTGCGGCTTAAGGCCCGGCGCGGCCCCGGCGCGGGAGGCACCCCTCTGGGCGAGATCGAGGAAGGCTTCGCCGCCACGCTCACCCAGGGCGACACCTTCCTGATCGGCGGGCAGATCGTGAAATATGAGGGGCTGAGCGAGATGACGGTGCAGGTGACCCGCTCGCCGTCGGACAAACCCCGGATCGCCACCTTTATGGGCACCAAATTTGCAACGTCCACGCAGCTGAGCACCCGCATCCTCGACATGTTTCAGCAAGACAGCTGGCCCGACCTGCCCGGCCACACGCAAGCCTGGCTGCAGCTGCAACGCGCGCGCTCCAAACTGCCCGAACCGGGGCGTTTGCTGATCGAAAGCTTCCCGCGCGACGGGCGGGCCAACACGGTGGTTTACGGTTTTGCCGGGCGCAACGCGATGCAGACGCTGGGCCTGCTTTTGACCCAAAGGATGGAGCAACAGGGCCTCGCGCCGCTGGGTTTTGTGGCCACGGATTACGCCACGCTGATCTGGGGGCTGGAGCCGTTGCGTGACCCTACCCCCTTGTTTGAACTGGACAATCTGCGCGAGGGGCTGGAGACATGGCTGGCCGGAAACGCGGTGATGAAACGCACCTTTCGCAACTCCGCCATCATCGGCGCGCTGATCGACCGCATGACACGCGGGGCGCGCAAATCCGGGCGGCAAGCGACGTTTTCATCCGATATTCTCTATGACACGTTGCGCAAATATGACCCCGACCACCTGATGCTCGACATCACCCGGGAGGAGGCGATGAAAGGCCTGATAGATTTCGGCCGGGTCGAAGAGATGGTGGCCCGCACGCAGGGCCGCATTGACCTGCTGGAGCTGGACCGCGTCTCGCCTCTGGCCGCCCCGCTGTTTCTGGAAGTGGGCCGCGTGCCAATCAAGGGCCTCGCCGAAGAACGCCTGCTGGCCGAGGAAGCGCAACGTCTGTTTGACGACGCCGAGATGCCCGACCAGATCACCACCCCGAAACGCTGGGCCGTGCCCTATTAGCGGGTTGATTTGAACTGGCGCTTTGGCGCGGGCGGGCTTAGGAACACAACATGAACTCCTACGCATTCTCCTTTTGCGGCACCGCGCTGCTGGCGCTGGGCTCCGGCGCCTTGTTCTGGCCGCAGGAGCGGCTTTTGGTGGTCTCCGACCTGCATCTGGGCAAATCAGAACGCATGGCGCGGCGGTCGCGCCAATTGCTGCCCCCTTACGAGACCCGCGACACGCTGAACCGGCTGGAACAGGCGATTGCGGAGACCGAGCCCGCGACGGTGATTTGTCTTGGCGACAGTTTTGACGATCTTGACGCAGGCGCGGCGCTGCCCGAGGCGGAGGTGATGACCCTGACCCGGCTGATGGCGGGGCGCGAATGGGTCTGGATCGAGGGCAACCATGACCCCGGCCCGCTGGAATTTGGCGGCAGCCATCTGGCAGAGCTGAGCCGCGACCCGCTGACCTTTCGCCATATTGCAGCGCCGGGGGCCAGCGCGGAAGTGTCGGGCCATTACCACCCGAAAACATCGCTCAGCCTGCGCGGGCGCATGGTGTCGCGGCCCAGCTTTCTGGTGTCCGAGGGGCGCCTGATCCTGCCCGCCTTTGGCACCTATACCGGCGGGCTGCGCAGCGATGACCCGGCGCTCGCCCGCCTGATGGGCACACAGGCCTACGCGATCCTGACCGGGCCTGCGCCCTGCGCCGTGCCCTTGCCCCATCAGGTGCCGCGCTAGCCGGTCAGCCCTTCAGGCTCCGGCAACCCGTTGGCCCGGCAACACGCCGTCACCGTGTTGGCCAGAAGGCAGGCAATGGTCATAGGGCCGACCCCGCCCGGCACCGGGGTAATGGCGCCCGCCACGGCGGCGCAGCTTGCGTAATCCACATCCCCCACCAGCCGGGTTTTGCCCGGGCCTTTCTCGGGCGCGTCCAGCCGGTTGATGCCCACATCGATCACCGTGGCGCCGGGTTTGATCCAGTCGCCCGGCACCATTTCGGGGCGGCCCACAGCGGCCACCACGATATCGGCGCGGCGCACCACATCGGGCAGATCCTTGGTGCGCGAATGCGCGATGGTCACCGTGCAGCTGTCATTGAGCAACAGCTGCGCCATCGGCTTGCCCACAATATTCGAGCGCCCAATCACCACCGCATCCATCCCCGACAGCGATCCGTGATGGTCGCGCAGCATCATCAGACAGCCCAGCGGGGTGCAGGGCACCATCGATTTCTGCCCTGTGCCCAACAGCCCGACATTGGAGATATGAAACCCGTCCACATCCTTGGCCGGGTCAATAGAGTTGATCACCAGATCCTCGTTGAGATGTCCGGGCAAGGGCAACTGCACCAGAATGCCGTGAATGGCCGGGTCATTGTTCAACTGCTCAATCACCGCCAGCAAATCCTCTTGGCTGGTTGCCGCATCCAGCTTGTGCTCAACGGATGTCATGCCGACCTCAACGGTCATCTTGCCCTTGGAGCGCACATAGACCTGGCTCGCCGGGTCCTCGCCCACCAGAACCACCGCCAGCCCCGGTGTGATGGCGTGATCCGCCTTCAGCGCGGCCACATGTTGTGCAACCTGACCCCGCACCCGTGCTGCAAATTCCTTCCCGTCAATCACCGTCGCGGCCATCTCGATCTCCCATCACTGCTTCAAAAATACCTCCGCCGGAGGCATGGAGCCGCTCTCGCGGCGACGCGGGCCAAGGGGGCTCGATGCCCCGTTGGCCCGCCCCCTTTTTCCTAGAACAGACCTTCGATCTGTCCATCGGCATTGAGGTGAATGCTCTCGGCAGAGGGCACGCGGGGCAGGCCCGGCATGGTCATGATCTCGCCGCAGACCACCACGACAAAGCCCGCGCCTGCCGACAGGCGCACTTCGCGAATGGGCACGGAATGGCCCACAGGGGCGCCGCGCAGGGTCGGGTCGGTGGAGAAGGAATATTGCGTCTTGGCCATGCAGATCGGCAGATGGCCGTAGCCCTGCTCTTCCCACA
>CALFWN010000128.1 GCA_937928335.1 uncultured Litoreibacter sp.
TTGTCCTCTGTCGCGACAATCACGTCCTCAACATCGGCGTCAGACACGCGCACAACCTTGTGGCCGAATTCCTCGATGATCAGCTCGGCAGTGTCGGCGTCAATGGTCTGCGTTTGCGTGACCATCATGCCGTTGGTCATCAGCGCCTTGACGACATCTGCAACACGTTCCGACATCCGGTTCGCCAGCTCGGAGACAACGATGGCCTCCGGCAATTGCACATCGCGCACCACCTTCTCGCGCTCAACCGCGCCGCCCATAGCCTTTTGACGTGCACGCTCCTGCTTGCGCTTCATGGCGGCCATAGACTTGTGCCGCCCGTCGCCGCCACGCAGCGCCTGGTTCAGCGTCAGCTTGCCAGAGCGACGGCCATCATCTGCGCGACCCTTGCCACCCTTGTTGTCGCGATCACGGTCGCGGCGTTCAGGTGTCGGGGCCGCCTTGCCGCCGCCACGTGGGCCTGACGGCGCCACGGCGGGCTCACCGGGAACGGCTGCCGCAGCGGCTGGTTTCGGCGCTTTCGCCTCCTCGGCTTCGCGCAGTTTGCGCGCGTCCTCGGCGGCTTTTGCTTTCAGCGCGTCTTCGCGCTCTTTCTCTTCGCGTTCCTTGGCTTCCGCCTCGGCGCGGCGGCGCTCCCGGCGCTCCGCCTGTTCTTTTTCCTCGGCAGCGCGGCGTTCGGCATCCGCAGCCTCCTGTTCCTTGGCGGCCTGAAGCGCCTTCATGCGGCGATCCATCTCGGCATCGGAGATACCGGCAGGGCGCTTGGACGGGTCCGAGGCCCGAGGGGACGCGTTCGGCGCGGGTGCATTTGCGGCACCCGGCTTGGGCACCACAACGCGTTTGCGCTTGGTTTCCACCACCACATTCTTGGTACGCCCGTGGCTGAAGCTTTGCTTCACTTGTCCGGGTCGTGCGCCTTTAAGGCCCAAAGGTTTTTTGCCGTCACTATCGCTCATGCGTCGTATTTTCCTTGTTCGAGGGCTTCTTTGAGCCGCTCATTCCGCGGACGCCCTTCAGCCGGATGCCTTCAGCTTTAACTTGCTTGCTGAGTCCACCCGCCGTTAAGGCGCCATGTATCACACTTTCCCGACCGAATGCCAAACCCAATTCCTGAGCGGTCAAACAGCCAATAAATACGTCCTTGCCGGGCGGAGAATGGAGCTTTGATTTGCCCCGCTCAGACCCGTCGCTGGCCTGCACCAGAAGACGGGCGCGATCCGTCTCAAGCAGGCTCTTTACTTTCTCATACCCGGTCACCGCCTGCCCGGCCTTGCGCGCCAGCGAGATCAGGTTGACCAGTCGCCCGGCCAAAAGGCGTTCCGTCTGGGCAAACAGGTCATCGGGTAGGGTGACCTGTTCCTTGGCCGAGCGCGAAAAAGCCTTCTTCCTGATCGCCATTTCCAACGCCTCTTTCGTTGCGCTGACCCAAATGCCGCGTCCGGGTAACTTTCCCATGACATCGGGCACGGCCTGACCTTCCGGGCCAACCACAAAACGGATCATGCGGGCTGGATCACCCACCTCTCCTGTCGCGATGCAGCGCCGCTCCAGATCGTCCGTTTTCTTATCTCGACCGCCGCGGCTCATGCCGGAACTCTGAGACCTGAAATCAGGCCTCAGCCCCTTCGGTTTCAGCTTCGCCTTCGGCTTCTTCGCCCTCGGTCACGAGGTCGGCAGGGTCGACCCAGCCAAGCTGGATGCGCGCGGTCATGATCAGAGTTTGCGCTTCCTCAAGCGACATGTCGAATTTCTCCAGAACGCCATCATCCTTGACGCGTTCCTCGCCAACGGTTGTCCAGCCACCGGCCAGCTCCCAGTCAGCGCAGGTTGCGAAGTCTTCCAGCGTTTTAACATCATCCTCGGCCAGTGCTTCTACCATTTGGGGTGTCAGCCCATCAAATCCAATAAGGCTGTCCTCTGCGCCCAGCTCGCGGGCATGGTCCAGAGCCTTCTTATTCTGCGCTTCCAGATAGTCGCGGGCACGGGCTTGCAGCTCGGAGGCGGTGTCGCCATCGACGCCGTCAATGACCAGCAACTCGTCTACCTCGACATAGGCCACCTCTTCCAGCGAGGTGAACCCTTCGGAGACCAGAAGCTGCGCGAAGAACTCGTCCAGATCGAGGGTTTCCATGAACAGCTTGGTGCGTTCTTCGAACTCCGCCTGACGACGCGCGGATTCCTCTTCCTCGGTCATGATGTCGATATCAAGCCCGGTCAGCTGCGAGGCCAACCGCACGTTTTGGCCACGGCGGCCAATGGCGAGGCTCAGCTGCTCTTCGGGTACAACAACCTCGATGCGCTCGGCCTCTTCATCGAGAACAACCTTGGAGACCTCGGCGGGCTGCAAGGCGTTTACGAGGAAGGTCGGCACGTCTTCGTTCCACGGGATGATGTCGATCTTCTCGCCTTGCAACTCGTTGACCACAGCCTGCACGCGGGAGCCGCGCATACCAACGCAGGCACCCACAGGGTCGATGGAATTGTCATAGCTGATCACGGCAATCTTCGCGCGCGAACCCGGATCACGGGCGACGGCCTTGATGTCGATAATGCCGTCATAAATCTCCGGCACTTCCATCTTGAACAGCTCCGCCATGAATTGCGGGTCAGTGCGTGACAGGAAGATCTGCGGGCCACGGACCTCGCGGCGCACATCCTTGATATAGACGCGGATGCGGTCATTGGGGCGGTAGGCCTCGCGGCCGATCTTTTCGTTACGGCGCAGGATCGCCTCGCCACGGCCGATATCGACGATGACGTTGCCATATTCCTCGCGCTTGACCTGGCCGTTGATGATCGTGCCGGCCTTGTCCTTGAACTCTTCATATTGACGGTCACGCTCGGCTTCGCGGACCTTCTGCAAAATCACCTGCTTGGCAGATTGCGCGGCGATGCGGCCCATCTCGACCGGAGGCACCTCGTCTACGATCGTGTCGCCAATCTCTGGCGCGTCCAGAAATTCCTTGGCGTCCTCGACATTCATCTCGGCGCGGTCATTTTCGATCTCGTCATCCGCCACCACGGTACGGACGCGGGTGAAGGTCGCCTTGCCGGTTTTGCGGTCGATAGAGACCCGAATATCCAGTTCAGCGCCGTAACGCGACTTGGCCGCGCGGGCCAGCGACTCTTCCATCGCTTCCACGACCAGCTCTGGATCGATCATCTTTTCGCGGGCGACAGCTTCTGCGGTTTGCAGCAGCTCCAGCTGGTTTGCTGAGGTAATAGCCATTGTTTAGTCCTCTTCACCGTCGACGATCTGTTGGACCTCGTCGAATTGGGTTTCGTCAATTTCGCCCGCGTCTTTGCGGTTCTTCAGCATGTCGCGGATCAGATCATCCGTCAGAACAAGTTTTGCGTCGGTCAGCCAGTCGAATTGCAGCCCGACCGTACCCTCGTCCAGATTGATCAGCACCTCATCGCCTTCTGTCCCAGCGATCTCGCCTTTGAAGCGGCGGCGGCCATCGATCAGCTGATCTGTTTCCAGCTTGGCCTCATAGCCCTGCCACATGTCAAAATCCTTGAGCCGCGTCAAAGGCCGGTCAATGCCGGGCGAAGACACTTCAAGGTTATATTCCCCTGAAATAGGGTCTTCCACGTCCATTACCGCCGACAGCGCGGTGGAGATCTCTGCAAGGTCTTCCACCTCGATCCCACCCTCAGGCTTATCGGCCATGACCTGCAGGATATCGGTTTTGCCGCCCATCAGGCGCAGACGCACCAGCTCATACCCCAGACCCTCAATGACGGGTTTGGCGATCTCCGCCAGATGGCGGTCAATAGCAGCTTTGGCAATCAGGTCAGACATATCTCTCGACACAAAAAAACGGGCGCGCGGCCCGTTGATGTTTCCCGGTGGGCGCTGGGGGTGGAGACCAGCGCGCCGCTGTTGAGAGGGATATACGCAAGCTGGCCCGAGTCTGCAAGGGGGGCATCCGAGATCAGCAAAAAAGCGACCGGTGCCAACCTATTTCTTGGGTCCCCGCCGTTTTGGAACCGCTCCGCCGCCTTTGCCCTTCACCGGCTTCCCTTTCCCGCGCGGGCGCAGGGATTGGGACGGGTCCGACATATTTGCGGCTTTGGGCTTACCCTTCGGCTTTGCAGCCGGTTTCGCGCTTTTTGGCTTTTGCGATTTGTAGTCAGGTTTTCCACCGGGCTTGCTGTCATATTTCGGCTTGCCCGCAGGTTTCGGCTTGCCCTTGAAGTCCGAGACGACATCGGGGACATGCTTCGGCTTCTTCTCTTTCCACTCTTTCTTTTGTTTGGGGGCCTTGCGCGGGTCGCCGCCCAGATCATCCAAAGGCTTGCGTCTGTTGGACGCCATCGAGGGCTTCGCGCCTTTTGGCTTGTCAAAACGTGCCTTGCTGCCCTTGTCAAAACGCGGCGGGCGGGAGGTGTCGGGAACATGGTCCAGCTTGGTGAGTGTCGCGCCTTCCTCCAGTTTCATGTCGGGTCCAAGCGCGGTCAGGAAGCCGGAAACCGCGCTGTCTTTCAGCTCGACGAAAGTTTCGGTTTCCTGCACCCGGATTGCGCCGATATCGTCTTTTGAGATGTCGCCCATGCGGCACAGCATTGGCAAAAGCCAGCGCGGCTCTGCCCGATCATTGCGCCCCACCGAGATCGAGAACCATTGCGATGGACCAAAAGCCTCACGCGGTTTCGGCGCATCTTTGGTGGACGGTGCGGCAAGGTCTTCGGGGGCTGTCTGACGCGAGCGGTAGAGGCGCAGGTAAGCCGCGGCAATCTGCTCGGATGTGAAGGTTTCCGCCAGTTTAGAGACGAATTCAGCCTCGTCCTTGCCAGGCTCCTCAATGAAGGACGGGTCCGAGAACATCCGGTCCTGATCGCGCTGCAACACCTCATCCGCCGTTGGGGCCGCGCCCCAATCTGCCTGAACTTTCGCAAATTTCAGCAGGCGTTCCGCCTTTTTGGACCAGCGCTGCGGCACGATGATTGCCGATACGCCCTTGCGCCCTGCGCGCCCCGTCCGGCCGGAGCGGTGCAACAGTGTTTCACCATTATTGGGCAGCTCTGCATGGATAACCAGCTCAAGATTTGGCAGGTCGATGCCACGCGCGGCCACATCAGTTGCCACACAGACCCGCGCCCGCCCGTCGCGCATCGCTTGCAGGGCATGGGTGCGCTCGTTCTGACTTAGCTCGCCGGACAGGGCGACCACCTGAAACCCACGGTTCGAGAAGCGCGCTGTCAGCCGGTTCACCGTCGCGCGCGTGTTGCAAAACACGATGGCGTTCTGCGCCTCATAGTAGCGCAGCACGTTGATGATCGCGTTCTCGGGGTCGTTGCCAGCCACCAGCATGGCACGGTA
>CALFWN010000129.1 GCA_937928335.1 uncultured Litoreibacter sp.
GCGCTCCTGGGCGCAGGACGCCGCGCTGCACGCGTTTGCGACGGCGGATGGGCAGCATGTTGGCCTGCCCTCGGTGTCGTGGTTCGCCTCGCCCGGCTCTTTCGCGGAGCATTATGAAGAGGCTCTAATCCCGCTCTTTACGGGTAAAACAGCCGTTGGCAACCCGGTGAGCTTCCCGACTGTGATCACGTATAACGGCGCGAATTCCTATCAGGCGGATCATTGGTTCGGGGAGCTTTATGACAGCGCCCATACCAAATGGGTGGCGTTCGGGCCGCATAAGTTCGACATCGGTGCGGATATGCGTAATGCGACGGTTCTGCTGGATGGCAGCCCCGAGAACAATCTGCAGAACAAGGAGCAGGCGCGCGACAGCTGGCGGGCGATGGTGACCAACCCGAATACGGATGGCGTGTTCCTGCCGCTGGGTCTTGAGCCGCTGACCTACCAAAACGGCATTGATGACGGTCAAGGCGGGTGGAGCGACCAAAGCCACCCGGCCTCGGACAGTGATGACGGGGCGCCGATGTTTGCTCGGCTCATGGCACATGCGATTCTGCAAAGTGCGGGTCTTACCAGTTGGGTTATGCCGCAGTTTGATCAGGCGGAGTGGGAGCCTGCGGGCGGTTATGTCGATATCTGGTCAAGCGCCGGGGCGATCACCACGCCACGGATCAAACGAGGGCTGCCTGCGCTTGGGGCGGATCAGCCGCATTGGACAGAGGTGTTTGGCTGGCAGATCAATGGCGAGCCTGCTCAACGGGCAGAGGTCGTTGCGGGCCGGGTGCGGCTGTATCCGAATGCGGCCAATTTTGTCGCCAGCGACACGGTCCGGTTTGGCGAAGGGGGCGCGACAGGGATGGTGAAATTCCCTGAGGACCATCAGGCGCAGACCTATCTGAACCTGCCAATTGTGGATGCCGGGCTGTCCGGCATTGACGGGGTGCCTGTGCGCCCATTGCCTGACGCGGCTGTGCTTGAGAACCCGTTGGTGCCGATGTCGAGCCAGTTCACCACCGGGGCTACGGGCCCGTTCTTCTATGACCCGGTCACGCTGGGCGCAGGTGTTGAGCGGATGACCTTCCAGTTCGATATGGCGGCCGGCTTGCCCTCGTCCGGGACCAAGTTGCTGATGACGTCGACGGGCAACTATCTGCGGCTGGAAAGCCTCGCCAATGGGCGGTTGCGGCTGCGGCTGCGTGACAGCGGTGGCGCTGTTCATGTGGATTACGTGCAGACCGATGCAGGCGTCGTGATGGATGGCGTTCAGGCCGATATCAGGCTGTCGATTGATCTGGTGGCAGGCTTTGCCCGGCTTTGGGTGAACGGTATGCTGGAGCTTGACGAAAACTTCACCTCTGCCGTGCCGACGCTGCCCAGCAATCGCAGGTTGCTGCTTTTGGCCAGCAGCACCGGGTCCAATCAGGTGGAGGGGGAGATCACGCGTCTTGCCGTCTGGAAGGACGCGGTTGCAGATAGCAGCCTGCCGGTGCAGCCCCTCTATAAGGAGTTCACGGGGCCTGCCTCTGTCGTCAATGCCGATAGCTGGAAGCAGGGCGATGATGCGACCTAAGGGCGCATTTGTCTGAGGTATAACCTGACAGAAGCCGCGGCACATCCCGCGGCTTCTGCACATGCGGCGACCCACATGATATCGCTCAGTTCCGCCCCTGCTGTGAGCTGCAGATAGATGATCGGCAGCGCGATCAAACGGGGCAGATTTCCGATTGCCGTGTTGATCGTGTCGCCGCGTGCCAGCGCGACGATGGCGATCCCTGTTTTGGCCACCCGGATCGCGTGCAGCACCGCCAAAGCGGGCAGAACAGGGATCAGCGGTGCGAAATCTGCGCCCAGCAATGTGGCCACGTAACGCCCAAAAGGGACAAGCAGCACGCCCAGCATCAGCCCGGCGCAACAGCACAGGATCAGTGTCTGTTTCACCTGAATGCGGGCAAGCCCGGAATGGGCCTCGAAGCTGGCGAGCAGCGGCAGGAAATAGGCCTGCAGGCTGCGGCCCATGATCAGCGCAGGGGTCAGGGTCAGCGTGAAGCCCATTGCCAGAATCGCCAGACTGGCTGGCCCCATCACATGGCCCACCAGCAGCTTTTCCCCGTGGAAGGTGGCCAGCAGCAGCACGCCGTTCAGCGCCAGAGGCATCCCGAATGACAGGGTCCGGGCAAGATAGGCGCGGGTCAGGGTGAGGCTGAAGCGCCGCTCTGCAAAGAGATGTGACATCACCAGCACGCCTGCGGCATGGATGATCGACATCATCAGAAGCAGCCGAAAATCCGGGAGTTCTCGCTGCAAGGGCCAGATCATTACAAGCGCGAAGGCCGCCGGGGCCAGTTGCACGCAGATTGACGGGCCGAACCGGCCAAAGCGCTGGAACCGCCAAGGGTCAAGATGCACCAGACCTGTCATCACCGGGATAACGGCCAAAAGCTGGAACGCCCATTCGGCCTGAGGGACCTGCAGAAAGGCCGCGACCGGCTTTGCGCAGAGAAAAATCACCACGCCGCCCAACAGCCCGCGGCATAGCTGCACGGTATGGAGCCAGCCTTGCAGGGCGGTGCTGTCGCCGTCCTGTTCCCGCACGATAAGCTGCTGCGCGCCAAGCGTGGTGGCCATTTCGACGGCAGAGACGACAATGGCAAA
>CALFWN010000130.1 GCA_937928335.1 uncultured Litoreibacter sp.
TCGACCTCGATGCCGCCATCCTCGATGGAGGTGACCTCAACGGTGATGATCGAGCCGCGCTTGACACCATCGACAGCTGTGTCGAAGGAGCCGTCCATCGCTTTAATCGACAGGGAGATACGCTCTTTCTCGACATCGACCTCGGTGACGATGGCCTTGACCATGTCGCCTTTGCGGAAATCGCCAAGCGCGTCTTCGCCGCGGCCTTCCCAAGTGATGTCGGACAGGTGCACCATGCCGTCGATATCGTTGTCGAGGCCAACAAACAGACCGAATTCGGTGATGTTTTTGACTTCGCCTTCGATCTCCTGACCAACGGGGTGGGTCTCTGCAAAGACCTCCCACGGGTTGCGCTGTGTCTGTTTGAGACCCAGCGAGACGCGGCGCTTGGCTGAATCGATTTCCAGCACCATGACCTCAACCTCTTGGGATGTGGACACGATCTTGCCCGGGTGTACGTTCTTCTTGGTCCAGGACATCTCCGAGACGTGGACCAGACCCTCAACACCGGGTTCCAGCTCAACAAATGCGCCGTAATCGGTGATGTTGGTGACGCGGCCCTGATGGGTGCTGTCGAGCGCATATTTGGCGGCCACGGCGTCCCAGGGATCGTCCTGCAGCTGCTTCATACCAAGCGAGATGCGATGCGTTTCTTTGTTGATCTTGATGACTTGCACCTTGATCGTCTCGCCGATGGTCAGGATTTCGCGCGGGTCGTTGACGCGGCGCCATGCCATGTCGGTGACGTGCAGCAGGCCGTCCACACCGCCAAGGTCGACAAATGCGCCGTACTCGGTGATGTTTTTGACCACGCCGTCGACCGCTTGGCCCTCGGTCAGGTTGCCGATAACCTCGGCACGCTGTTCCGCACGGCTTTCCTCAAGGATAGCGCGGCGCGACACAACGATGTTGCCCCGGCGGCGGTCCATTTTCAGGATTTGGAACGGCTGCTTCATGCCCATCAATGGGCCAGCGTCGCGTACAGGGCGCACGTCGACTTGGGAGCCAGGAAGGAACGCAACCGCGCCGCCCAGATCCACGGTGAACCCGCCTTTGACGCGACCAAAGATGGCGCCTTCGACGCGCTCTTCGTCTGCATAGGCTTTTTCCAGCCGGTCCCAGGCTTCTTCGCGGCGCGCTTTGTCGCGGCTGATGGAGGCCTCGCCGCGTGCGTTTTCAACGCGGTCCAGAAATACCTCGACCTCGTCACCGACAGAGATGTCGGGCGCTTCGCCGGGGTTTGCAAATTCTTTAAGGTCGATCCGGCCTTCCATTTTGTAGCCGATATCGATGATGGCTTGCCCTGCTTCGATAGCAAGTACTTTGCCTTTAACGACAGACCCTTCGTCGGGTGTGTCCATCTCGAAGCTTTCGTTCAACAGTGCTTCGAATTCGTCCATAGATGCGTTTGTAGCCATGTGGCGTGGGTTTCCTAATCAGTGTTTATGTGGGCCATGCGGTTGTCTCCGCCGGTCTTTGGGTTTCGGTTTGGTCGGCAAGGTTTCGAAGCGGTTTCAAAACGGAAGAAGGGCCGGAAAACCGACCCTGCCCGCCCTGAGGTTGTTCTCACCCCTTAGACAGGCGCGCGTATAGCGTGGGTGCGCGCAAAGGGCAAGTGGGGTTGCGCATTCAGCGCATGTCTTTGCGTGCCTGTCTTTGCGTGCAAGGCCAAACGGCAGATCAAGGTGTGACCAGCAATTCCACAAACTGTGTCGGCACGCCGCGCCTGCCATTGTTGTCAGAGACCAGCAGCGCGCGCAGCCCGTCCGGGGCGTTCCAAAGCGAAATGCCTTCCAGATTGCCGAAATCCCCACGCCGGCTGGTCCACAGGATGTCACCCTGATCGAATGTTCCGGGCGCGAAACGGCGCAGCCGGTTCTGCCACCAGAGCGCGAGGACCAGCTTGCGTTCCAGCACGTAGAGCGTGCCGTCCTCATCAAAATCCGCACCAACAATGGCGAACCCGTCGCGTGGCGCGATTTGTCCCGCAACCTGCCAGCTCTTGCCGCGCAGCGCATAGGCCGGGAAGCTGCCGCCTAGTGCGTTTTCGGGGAGGGTGTAAAGCGTCCCATCGGGGTGCAGCGCCAGAGCCTCCAACTGGCGGTTGTCACTCATCCGCGCGAAGTCCGGGTGGTCCTCGATCCATTCGGCAGGCGAGGTCGGGCTTGCATATCGCGACACATGCGCCCAGCGCTCAAAGGAGACCCAGAAGCTGCCATCCTGTGCCACGGCGAGGCCTTCGGCGTCAGACTGATCCCCGGTGCGCCGTGCGGCAACCGGGTGGCCTTCGCCGCTCAGGAGCGGCAGGATGGTGTCCACCTCGACCCCGGATAACTCGCCCTTCTTGCGGGTCAGCTGCCCTTGCAGATACCACCCTCTGTCGGCGACGCCCGAAAAACCTGACCCGTCGGCATTGATGTTCAGCCCCGAGACGCCGATCACCTCTTCCGAGACCCATTCGACCGTTCCCATATGCGTCACGCCATCCGCCAGAGACGCCGTTGCACAACACAAGACCGCCGCGCCCAGAATGCGCGACCAGATGACAGCTCTGGAGAAAGTGGTTTTCATAACTCCGCCAAATGAGGCCAAAGCGCCGGGCATGACAACCACCATTTCCCATCGGGCCGCCTTGCCTCATCACCAACAGTTTAGCAGCGGCGGGCGCAGAAGTTTGCCATGATGCCCCAACCGACGATGAGGAGCCCCCATGACACATAGCCGTCGCAGCGTGGTGACCATGCTGGCCGCCGCCATGCTTGCCCGCCCCGGCATGGCGCAAACCGATGATTTCCGGGCCACCATGCTGGATATCCTGTCAGGCGATCCCGGCCTCTTTTCGCCCGCATTGGAGCGGATCAGGGCCCGCGGAAACCCGGATATGGCGGCGGGGCTGATCCAGTCCATGCGCTTCACCCGTGGCTCGGAAGCGCAGATCGTGGCGACATTGGAGCAGATCACTGGCGACAAAGCAGGCTCTGACTGGTTTGACTGGATGCTTTGGCAGCAGGCCAACCCGCAGATCACCCCGCATCCGTCTTTCATCGACTTCAAACGCGACCTGATGCTGCGGATTGACCCGAATTTCGCCGATTTCCTCAAGCCCGAAGCTCTGCGCCCAGACAAGATGCGCATTCGCCTGGAAGAGATCACCTGGGGTGGCGTGCGCAAGGATGGCATCCCGTCGCTGGATTACCCAAAGCTCATCCCCGCCTCTGATGCGATCTACATGAAGGGGGATGATCTGGTGTTCGGCGTCTCGATCAACGGCGACACCCGCGCCTATCCATTGCGCATCATGGGCTGGCACGAGATGTTCAACGAGACCATCGGCGGGGTGCCGGTCGCATTGGCCTATTGCACGCTCTGCGGCTCCGGCATCCTGTTCGAGACCAAAGTAGCGGGCCGCGCCAAGCCGTTGGTTTTTGGATCGTCAGGCTTCCTCTACCGCTCCAACAAGCTGATGTTTGACCGGGCGACAAACTCACTTTGGAACCAGTTCACCGGCAAGCCGGTTGTCGGGCCGCTGGTCGACAGCGACATCACGTTGAAACAGCGCCCCGTGGTGGTCACCAACTGGGAGGGTTGGAAAGCGCGCAACCCCTCCACCAGAATCCTGTCACTTGAGACCGGCC
>CALFWN010000131.1 GCA_937928335.1 uncultured Litoreibacter sp.
TCGAATGTGCGGTTCAACTTCACCGGCAAGATGGGCCGGGCCTTTATGGTCTACGTTCTGTTGCCGATTGTTCTCTATATCGTGATTGCTGCTGTCGCCGTAGGCGGCGGTGTTTTGGTGGGTCAAACCGGCTCTGTCGCGCTTGGTGCGCTGGCCGGTGTCGCGGTGCTGGTGATCTTGCTCTTTGCGATCCCAATCGTGGACCGCGCGATCAAACGCTACGTGATCAACCATCACTGGCTCGGCAAGGCAGGGTTCAGTTTTGACGCGGGCCTCAGCCCCTTCGTGAAGGCGCTGTCTTTGGCGCTGGCGTGGATTATCTTGGTTGCTGTGGTCTCTGGCGTCTTGTTCGGCGCGTCTTTTGCATCCCTGGCCGACATGTTTGTCAGTCTTGACGCGGGCGGCGAGCCAACTCCGGGCCAGCTTGGTCTGATTGGTTTGATTTACCTGCTGTTCTTCGTGGCCTTCCTGCCGGCAGGCTTCCTCTATCAGGCGCTGATCCGCAACATGATGTATGACAACACCCAGCTCGATGGCGGCCATAAGTTCCGCTCGACCGTGAAGGTTGGCAGGCTGATGTGGATCGCCATTTCCAACGCGGTCGTGGTGGCGTTCAGCCTGGGCCTGATGTTGCCTTGGGCGCAGATCAGGATGCAGTCCTATCTGGCGTCGCAAACCTTTGTCATCCCCGGCTCCTCGCTGGACGATTTCATCGGTGAGCAGCAGGCCGCAGGCAACGCCATTGGTGATGCCTATGGCGACCTTGAGGGTGTCGATTTCGGCGTCGGTATCTGACGGGTGGCGGGGGACCCCTATGCACGGTTTGGCCTGACCCTTGAGGGTTGGGCCTTTCCGGGTGGAAGCTCTCGCAAAGTTCCGGCAAGGCTGATCACCCGCGCGCCGCTTGACGGCAAGGGTGATGCGCCATTTGTCGATATCGTGGATGCGGATGACCGGGTCATAGCGGCCGCGCATTTTGATGACGTCGTGATTGATCCGCCGCTGGGGCGGTCCCCGCGGCGCATGAATTTTCCTGACGAGGCCATGTTCGAGACCGATGATCATTATGGCGTCCGGGCTTTGACAGGGCAGACACGCGGCGACCTGCTCAGCGACTACGAGGCCTTCCGCCCCCGGCTTGTCGCCGTGATCGCGGCGCTTGTCCTGTGCGGCTGGGTTATCTGGCGATACGGGCTGGATCTGATGGTGTCGGCAGCGATTGCGCTGACGCCTGCGGGGTTGCTGGGCTATATGGATCAAGGCACGTTGCAGACGATTGACCTGACGATGGCCGAGGAAACCGGGTTGCCCGAGGCAGAGCGTGACCGCGTGGGGCAGATATTCTCGACCCTTCTGGCTGAACTGCCCGCGTCCGAGATCAATGACCGCGATTTCAAGCTGCTGTTTCGCAGCATGGAGCGGATCGGCCCCAACGCTTTCGCCATGCCCGGCGGAACCATTGTAATGACCGACCAATTTGTCGAGAAATTCCCGCAAGATGACGTCTTGGCCGGGGTTCTGGGCCACGAGATCGGCCATGTGGTTGAAAGCCACGGGCTGCGTCAGACCTATCGCTCGCTTGGTATTTATTTTCTGATCGGATTTCTGGCAGGTGACACAGGGCCGATCATCGACGAGATCCTGCTGGAAGGAAATCTGCTGCTGTCGCTGCAATTCTCGCGCAAGCACGAGGCCTCTGCCGATGCGTTTGGTGTGAGGCTGACCGCTGATGCGGGCTATGATCCCGCCGGTTTGCAGGAATTCTTCCGCGAGATTGCCAAAGGCGGGCTGACCCCGCCGCAATGGCTGTCAACGCACCCTTCCAGCGATGAGCGGGTGAAACAGATCGAGGGCTATATCAACGCGCTTGACTGATCACCGATTGGTGAACTCACGGGCTGTTTGGTTGATCTGCCGCAAGACATGCTAGAACAAAAGGCAAGTTTTGGAGGAGAGACCCCATGATGATGTCTATGAGACGGCTTTGCGCCGCTTTTGCCCTCAGCTGCCTTGGCATGGGGGCTCACGCCGATACGCGCACCATTACCGTGGCGGGCGGGTGTTTCTGGTGTGTCGAGCATGACTTTGAAAGCGTGCGCGGGGTCAAGGATGCGGTCTCGGGCTTTGCGGGCGGCTCTACGGCCAACCCGACCTACAAGCAGGTGACCAAAGGCGGCACCGGGCATTACGAGGCGGTGCAGATCACCTATGATGACGCGGCCCTCCCCTTGCCGCAGCTGTTTGATATGTTTTTCCGCTCGATTGACCCAACAGATGCGGGTGGGCAGTTCTGCGACCGGGGCAGCAGCTACCGGACCGCGATTTTCGTGAGCAACGCCGCAGAGCAGGCCGCCGCACAGGCCGCGAAAGAGCGTGCGCAGGCGGAGCTTGGCAAATTGATCGTGACCCCGATCCTGCGCGCCGGGCCGTTCTACGCGGCGGAGGCCTATCATCAGGATTACGCCAGAAAGACCGACAGGGTGCTGACCCGCTTCGGGCTGATCTCCAAGGCCAAGGCCTATAAGCGCTACCGCGAGGCCTGCGGGCGCGACCAGCGGGTGCGCCAGCTTTGGGGCAGCGCCGCGCCATTCGCCAGCTAGGCTTCAGGCCGGGGATCTAAGGAAACCTTGGGTCTACAGGAAAGCGGCGGCGTTGTTGCGCAGAATGATCTCTACCGCATAGACGCCCAGCAGGGCGACCAATGGGCTGAGGTCCAGCCCACCCATTTGTGGAAGAAAACGCCGGATCGGGCCATAGATCGGCTCAAGCAGCCGTGTCAGCCCGTCCCAGATTTGTGCCACAAGGGGCTGGCGAAGGTTGAGCACCTGAAAGCTCAACAGCCAGCTCATGATGAAGTGGATCAGGATAACTGTGCGCACGACGCCAATCAGCAACAGCAGGATCTGGAAAAGAGAAGTCATCGGGCGCTCCGGTTAGCAGCTTCGTTGCAAACAGGTAATGCGCGCCGCCGGTCCGTGCAAGGTGCCATGCCAGCGACCCGTTACGCATATGCGCCGATCATTCACCGCACGCGGATTTTCCAGATTGGAAAATAGAATGCCCTGCGCTTAACAGCTCCTTTACAGGAAAGATGTTAAACGATTCGCGCAGGTTAGAGTGACGTAAACGTCAAAAAATAAAGTAAGTTTTACCTTGCCTCAGCACATTTCTTGGTGATTAAACCGTTTGGTAGACTGGGGAAAATAATGTCGGTTGTTCCGATAAGGAAGCGCGTAGTCGGTTGGATGATGTTTGACTGGGCCAGTCAACCATACAATACGCTACTGCTCACCTTCATTTTTGGCCCCTATTTCGCTGAAATTGTCTCCAATTCGTATATTCATGAGGGCCTGTCACCGGGAGAGGCCAACGCACAGGCACAAAGCGTCTGGGGTGCCGGTCAGGCGGTGATCGGCCTGATCATTGCGCTGGCCGCGCCGGTTCTGGGCGCATTGGCCGACAATACCGGGCGACGGCTGCCGTTTATCTGGGTCTTCTCGCTGCTTTATGTCGTCGGGGCCGCCGGGCTTTGGTGGGCGCTGCCGGGCGAGTTCAACGTGTTCTATGTTCTCATTGTCTTTGGCATCGGCTTCATCGGGATGGAGTTCGCAACGACCTTCACCAACGCCATGCTGCCCGACCTTGGTCCGCCCAATGAAACGGGCCGGCTGTCCGGCACCGGCTGGGCGGTGGGCTATCTTGGCGGGTTGGTGGCGCTGATCATCATGTTGCTGTTCTTTGCCGAAAGCAGCGTCGGTCGGACCTTGCTGGGCATCCCGCCCTTGTTCGGGCTTGACCCCGAGCTGCGCGAAGGCACGCGGCTGGTCGGGCCATTTGCCGCGCTTTGGTACATGGTCTTCATGATCCCTTTCTTTCTATGGGTCCGCGAGGAGAAGCCATTATATGCCAAGGCACCGGGCGGGGTCTCGAAGGCTCTGGTCGAGCTGAAACGCACCATCAGCAAACTGCCGAAAACGCCAAGCCTGTCGGCCTATCTGGCCTCGTCGATGATCTACCGTGACGCGCTGAACGGGCTTTATGCGTTTGGCGGGGTCTATGCCAAGCTGGTGCTGGGCTGGAGCGTCATAGATATTGGAATTTTCGGCATTCTCGCGGTGGTGACCGGCGCGCTCTTCGCGTGGCTGGGCGGGCGTGCGGACCGGCGTTACGGGTCAAAACCGGTGATCGTCTGGTCGATACTTGTGTTGATCCTGGCAACCGTTGGTATCGCCTCCATCGCCCCGGGGGAGGTTGCCTGGCTGCCCGTCAGCGACGCGCCGGTTTTGCTTGGCCGCTCGATCCCGGACATTGCCTTCTACCTCTGCGGGGCCATGATCGGGGCTGCGGGTGGTACGGTACAGGCCGCCTCCCGCGCCATGCTGGTCAAACAAGGCAACCCCAACCGCATGACGGAGGCTTTCGGGCTCTATGCTTTGGCAGGCAAGGCGACCGCATTTCTTGCCCCCGCGCTGATCGCCTTTGTCACCTCCATGTCGGACAGTCAGCGGCTTGGCGTTACTCCGGTGATCGGCCTCTTTCTTTTGGGTCTCATCCTGTTAATCTGGGTGAAACCTCAGGGAGAGGATAAATCGGTATGGGCCTCCGCACGGTAATCACGTTTCTCTGCTTCTTTATGCTTGGCAGCTGCGCTGGCCAGCCCGGTGGTGACCCGGCCGCGGCACCGCAGGTGCGCAAGGATTTGGGACCGCAGGGTCAGTTGGTTGCAAAAACACTTTTTGGCGCAAAACGGAACGGGTCGCGTCAGGCGGCGGCGGCCTATGGGTCCTATGCCAATGGCTGTGCCGCCGGGTTGGTGCAGCTGCCGGAAACCGGGCCCACATGGCAGGCGATGCGCCTGTCACGCAACCGCAACTGGGCCCATCCCGAGACGGTGGATTTTGTGCAGGACCTCAGCCGCGCAGCCGTCCGTCAGGGCTGGGCCGGGTTATATGTGGGCGATATGAGCCAGCCGCGGGGTGGGCCGATGCTGACCGGTCACCGCTCCCATCAGATCGGGCTGGACGCCGATATCTGGATGAATCCCGCTCAGGATATGACGCTCAACCGGACCCAGCGGGAGAATATCTCGGCCATTTCCATGCGCCGCTCGAACGGGGCTTTCGTGAATTCCAGCTGGACCCGTGGCCATCATGAGGTGCTGAAAGCGGCGGCCTCGGACAAGCGGGTGGCGCGGATATTCGTGTTCCCCGGCGCAAAGGTTCAGATGTGCAAGGATGCCACGGGCGACCGCTCCTGGCTGCGCAAGATCCGGCCCTGGTGGGGGCATCACTATCATTTCCACGTGCGGCTGGCCTGCCCCAAAGGCGCGCGCGGCTGCGTTGATCAGGCGGCGCCACCGGCGGGCGATGGATGCGCGGATGCGCAGCAATGGGTCAACAATATCCTGAACCCGCCGCCGCCCAACCCCAATGCCCCTGCCGCAAAACCACGCCGGGAGCTGCGGCTGGCTGATCTGCCAACCCAATGCGTGGGGGTTCTGCAATCCGACTGATCGCGGCCTTTTTGGCCGGTCTGTTCTGGGCACAGATTGCGTCTGCGCAAAGCCTGGAGCTGGTCGGCAGCTTCACATGGAGCGAAGCGGTGGAGGGGTTTGGCGGCTTCTCCTCCATCGAGGTGTCGGGCAATGGCACCTCCTTTCTGGCAACCACTGATAAGGGGCTGTTCGGGGAAGGCGTCTTTGTGCGGCGTCGCGGGCGGATCGTTGGGGTGGATAATGCAAAGTTTCGTCCGATCCTTGACACAGATGGCGCGCCGTTGATCAGCTACCGCACTGATGCCGAAGGTCTGGCGGTGCTGGGGGAGAGGGATATTTTCGTCTCGTTCGAGGGCCAGCACGTGATCCGCAGGTTCACGGCGTTTGATGGGCCGTCCGAGGTTCTGAAAATGCCAAACTGGGTGCGTAACCTGCAAGCCAATTCCGCGCTTGAGGCGCTGGCGATTGATAAGGACGGCGTGATCTATACCATGCCTGAACGCTCCGGGCGGTTGGACCGGCCCTTTCCTGTCTGGCGCAACAGGCAAGGCGTCTGGGACAGCAAACTGACCATCAGCCGCAGCAACGGTTTTCTGGTTGTGGGTGCCGATTTCGGGCCGGATGGGCGGCTTTACGTGCTTGAGCGGTTCTTCAACGGGGTGTCCGCTTTTGCGACCCGGATACGCAGTTTCGAGGTCGGTGCTGAGGCGTTGAGCGACGAGAAAGTGCTACTGAGCACAACCACCGGCACGCATGACAATCTTGAAGGTATGTCTGTCTGGCAGAATGACGCGGGCAATATTCGGGTCACGCTGATCTCGGACGATAATTTCCGCTTCCTGCAAAGGACCGAGTTTGTCGAATACCGGCTGATCCCGTGACGCGTTAGCGCCCCGGAATGCCGTCCCGCTTGGAGGCGGGTTCCCAATTGTCGATGATCTCCATCGCCTGCGCGCCGGTTTCAACGAATTTGAACAGCGACAGATCCTCTTCCGAGATGGTGCCCGCCTCAGCCAGCGTCTCCCAGTTGATGATGGAACGCCAGAAGGCCTCCCCGAACAGCAGAAACGGCACCCGCTCCATGCGTCCCGTCTGGATCAGGGTCAGGGCCTCAAAGGTTTCGTCCAGCGTGCCAAAGCCGCCCGGAAACACCGCCACAGCGCGGGCGCGCATCAGGAAATGCATCTTGCGGATCGCGAAATAATGGAAGTTGTAGCACAGCTCGGGCGTGACATATTCATTCGGGGCCTGCTCATGCGGCAGCACGATGTTCAGCCCGATAGAGCGCCCGCCTGCATCCATTGCGCCGCGGTTGCCGGCCTCCATGACGCCGGGGCCGCCGCCGGTGACGATCACATCCTCATGCCCGTCAGAGCGATCGGTCATCAGCCGGGCAAATTCGCGCGCCTCGGCGTAGTATTTCGACAGATCGGCCAGCGTCTTGGTCCGGGCGGTGTCTTTCTTGGCAGGCTCCGGGATACGTGCGCCGCCAAACAAAACGATGGTGGAGCGGATGTCTTGCTCGTCCATCCCCATTTCGGGCTTCAACAATTCCAGCTGCAACCGCACCGGGCGCAGCGCATCCTGGCACAGAAATTCGCTATCTGCAAAGGCCAGACGGTAGGCGGAGGATCTTGTTTGCGGCGTGTCAGGCACGTGATGGGACGCTTCGACATCCTGGCCAGAATTGCGGAGCGGATGTTTGCGGTTGTCGTCTTTCACGGGGCGTGCCTCTTGATTGCGTCTTACAGTCCCTTCGGTCTATAGCCAGAGCACGCGCGACGCCACATATGATTGAAGGACCTGCCCCCCATGTCAAAAGCCCAGTCAAACGCCCAGCTTGAGACCGCCATCGAAGCCGCCTGGGAAGGCCGCGACGCGATCACCTCTGCCACCACAGGCGAGACGCGTGAGGCCATCGAAGACACGCTCAATGCGCTTGATGGCGGCACGTTGCGGGTGGCTGAAAAGCAGGAAGACGGCAGCTGGCATGTGAACCAATGGGCCAAGAAAGCGGTGCTTCTGGGCTTCCGCATCAAGGATATGGAACAGCATGAAGGCGGGCCGCAAGGCGCGGGCTGGTGGGACAAGGTTGACAGCAAGTTCAAGGGCTGGGGCGACAATCAGTGGAAAGCCGCAGGCTTTCGCGCCGTGCCCAATTGCGTGGTGCGCAAATCGGCCTTTATCGCGCCGGGCGTGGTGCTGATGCCGTCCTTCGTGAACCTTGGCGCATATGTCGATGAGGGCACGATGGTCGACACATGGGCCACCGTCGGCTCCTGCGCGCAGATCGGCAAGAACGTGCATCTGTCAGGCGGTGTGGGTATCGGCGGTGTGCTTGAGCCCATGCAGGCCGGCCCCACGATCATCGAGGATAATTGCTTCATCGGGGCCCGCTCCGAGGTGGTTGAGGGCTGCATCGTGCGCGAGGGCTCGGTGCTGGGCATGGGTGTGTTTATCGGCCAGTCCACCAAGATCGTCGACCGCGAGACGGGCGAGGTCATGTATGGCGAGGTGCCGCCCTATTCCGTGGTTGTCGCGGGCTCCATGCCGTCGAAAAACGGTGTGAACCTCTATTGCGCGGTGATCGTAAAGCGGGTCGATGCGAAGACGCGCTCGAAAACCGGGATCAACGACCTGCTGCGTGACTAGGGCCTCGCGCTGCCCCCGGGCCTAGCCGGGGCCATATGGCAGGCGCGGCGGGCTAGTTGCCCGTGCCAAACCATTTCGCGCGCAAGGCGCTGTAGCGGCCATCTTCGCGTAGCCGCAGCAAGCCTTGGTTGATCTGTTCGCGCAACGGGCTGCCGGTGGGCAGGGCCATTCCGTAATTCTCCGGCTTGAACACCCGTGGCACCATGCGGGCAATGCCGTTGCCGCGCGTGGATGCGTAATAAGACAGGATCGGGCCGTCGAAGAACACGGCATCCAGCGCGCTGTCCTCAAAATCCTGCAGCATCAGGTCGAGCCCGTCATAGGAGATCGACGCGATCTCGCGCTGCTCAAGAAACTGCTCTGCGGTTGAGCCGGCGATGGTGCCTACGCGCCGCCCGTCCAGATCATTGATGGATTCGACACTGTTTTGCAGCGCGTCCACGGTCATTGCTGCGGTGATCTTGGCCACGAAGACCGACACCAGAAAGAGGCTGGCAAAGACCAGCATGACGGCGAAAACCCGACCGGGGCGGGAGATCGGCATACGTTCCTCAAAACCGCCATTGACCACCAGATTGAGCGCCCACCAGAAAGACGGGAACAGCGCGTCCTTGGCATCACGGTCAAAGAAGGGCTGGCGGCGGCGCTCGAACACCCACATCAACATGCCACCGCCAAAAAGCAGCCCGATGGCCAGCAGCATGGCGATGGCAATGTCGCGGGTCAGAAGCGCGTTGAAGATCGAGCCGGACGTATCGTCAAACGGCAGCATGATCTGCAACCCGCTGTCAAAAATAGGCAAGGAGAAGTCCATGATCGCCTCGCGCTCCGCCGTGATGGAGATATTGGCGATGGCCCCGTCCACCTGCCGGGCGACAACCAGATCCAGCATGTCCCGAAAACTTTCAGTGCGCACGAAATCTGTCTGCAAGCCAAGATCTGCGGCCAGCATGGACCACAGCTCGATGCTGAAGCCGACGCTCTGGTTGTTTTCTTCCATCGAAAACGGCGCGCGGGTGACGGTGGATATGGTGATGGAGTCACTTTGCGCCGCGACGGGATGCGCCCAAGGCAACAGCCCCAGCATGGCCAGAAAAAACAGTCGGTACATTTGTGGATCACCCTTCCCCCGGATCGTCGCGCCTACCTATCTGCTTGCGTGGCGTGGCTCAATGCGTTTGACACGTCATACGCAAAACCTTGCAAACGCCGGAGCGGATATGCCCAAAACTGAAAGCAAGCATCAGGTTTACACCCTTTTGGTACAGCTGGGTCGCAGTCCCGAGGACGGGATGCCGGAAGGGGCCTCGGGTGCGGCGATGGTCTGCTACTCCACCGGCATTGACGAGGCGGAGGCCGTGCGCGAATGCGTCGCCCTGCTCAAACGCGCCGGGCTTTCGCCCCTTGATGTCACAGGCTATGGCAGCCTTGAGGAGCGTCTGGCCGAAGGCCATGACATCCCCGAGGAAGAACGCGATCTCATGCAGCGGGCGCTGGATGAGAATTCGGTCATCGTGGCACAGACCACGACCTTATATGATGAGGATGGTGACGGGGATGGCGCAAAAGCCCCTCGCCAGCGCAAAGCCGCCGGGCCGAAGCAGGGCGGCAAGAAAACCTAGCTTTGGTAGCCGGATTTATGTTCCGCCGCGAAGCAGCGGGCTTCTTCCTGAGACAGGACCTTGCCAATGGATTGGCCTGATTTCGGCATCGTTTCCACGGCACATTTTCCGATACTCAGCGCTGCCGCCTTGTCCAGTTGCACCTGGTAGAGATTCGTGTTCGGGGCCATTTCCCAATGCTGCGCCTTGCGGTTGTCTTTCAGGGCCCAGACGGGGACCAGAACCGTCTCTGCACCGAAAAGATATTCGGCAATATCTGAGGTTACGGCAATGTGGTGGTCGGGGCCTGCGACAAGATCCTGATTCAGCCCATAATAGGGCGCACGGATGCAAATCGCTGTCTTGGCGGTCGGGGTTTTCAGAATATGGCGCACGGTGACCTTTGCCCCTGAGGGATCAAGCACCAGATCGCCGGGTCTGAGATCCTGAATCGCGACCTGACCCGTTGGTGTTGCCACCCGCGTACTGCCCAAAAGCCCCGTTTCCGGGCGCGCTTGCGGCATATCGTTGGTGTTGGCGTGGTCGAGGCCCGGTGCGCCATACGAGGTTTGGGTGCCGTTGACCTGCGCAAGGCTGGATTTGATCCCGGATGACAACAGATCAGCCCGGCCCAAAAAGCCGAGTTTGCTGCCGATCTGGATCGTAATACGGGTCATCATTGATCTTCCTGAAACGAGCGGTGAGTGTCGCTCGCGTGTGAAGAATTAGGCAAAAAACGTAGCCAATTCGTGAATGCGGAGGGGCGATTTGTAGCTAATTTTAAGACGATGCTGCCCAATTCCCGCAGCAAACCCGCCCAAATGTGGCGCAGACAGCCGAAAGGCCGCCCGAAAGGCGTATGTCCATCTGCTGTGATCAGCGGTGCCGCTGCCATATTTGCCTCCGTGGCCATAAGGCAGACGCGCATGACCGACGGCCCCTTTTTCGGGGGTTTTCTGCGGCGTGATCAATTTCGCTCTTGCGGCCCTTTGCGTGCCGCATACCCTGCCTCGGGCTTATTTATTGTGGATAATTATTGTGTTACCGAGCCTCAAAGGAAGCTTTGCTTGCGGGCAGCTGCCATATCCGGACGCTATTGCGTCTTTTTTGCCGCAAGGGTTTCTTGCGGTGATCTGGTCCATTTTCGTGCGAAGGAGCACCCATGACACAGCC
>CALFWN010000132.1 GCA_937928335.1 uncultured Litoreibacter sp.
AGTGCAAAATCCTTCTGAACGGATGCGACGAGTGCTCGTATGGGTCGAAGTTGTAGTGGAAGGATATGGGCACGAGAGAGAAGCTCAGGGCGGGCGGTATATGCTGCTGAGTCATGAGGTCTCCGCGCATTACCTGATCGCGCCTGATGGCTGCGTGATGTCACTGGTGGCCGAGGAGCACCGCGCCTGGCACGCCGGGGCCGGGCAATGGGGCGAGATTGATGACGTCAATTCCCATTCCATCGGGGTTGAGCTGTCCAATGACGGGTTCTCACCGTTTTCCAACGGCTTGATGGACGCGCTTGAAGTGCTTTTACAGGGCATAAAAACCCGCTGGGCGATCCCCGCGCACCGGGTCATCGCGCATTCCGACCTGGCGCCGGGGCGCAAGATCGACCCTGGCAAGCGCTTTGATTGGCAACGTCTGGCCCGCGCCGGGCTGGCCGTCTGGCCAATGGCGCGCGCCGCCGAGCCCGCGCAGTTTGCCGATCATGCCCGGGCGTTTGGCTATGGCGCGCAAGTCGATGCGGAGACGCTTTTGCAGGCCTTCCGCCTCCGCTTCCGCCCCTGGGCGGAGGGGCCGCTTGATGCGACAGATGCGGGTCTTGCGGCGGATCTCGCCGCCCGCTTCCCCGTTGACCGGGACGGCCTCACCTCCTAAAGACGCGGGTGCGCGGATGGCTGGATGGTCGCTGCATCACGTTTCGCCAAGTATAGCGAGGGAGTGCCTTTCGGCGGTAGAACCGCCTGCCGCACTCGTCTTGTTTTGCTTTGCAAAACCAAGATGTAGAGGAAAGTCCGGACTCCATGAAGATACGGTGCCGGGTAACGCCCGGCGGGGGCAACCCCAGGGACAGCGCCACAGAGAAGAGACCGCCTCCGCCTGCGGGGGCAAGGGTGAAACGGTGCGGTAAGAGCGCACCGCGCGACTGGCAACAGAAGCGGCACGGCAAGCCCCACCGGGAGCAATGCCAAATAGGGACCTCGCGGCGCAAGCCGGGGCATCTTCGGCCCCAGACGGTCCGGGTTGGCAGCCAGAGGGGCGCGGGCAATCGCGTCTCAAGATGAATGACCATCCACAGGCCGCAAGGCCTTGGACAGAATCCGGCTTACAGGCCATCCGCGCATGTCCCATCCCACCAGCGAGCATCCCCTCGCAAGACCCCCCCATCATTGCTTCAGAAATACCTCGGGGGTTGGGGGGCAGCGCCCCCATGCTTAGCAGGGGTGGGGGCGGAGCCCCCAACGGATCGGCGGGCCGCAGGCCCGTCGATACAAGAACAAACTCACGCGCTTTCGTCGTTCTTTTGGTTGCGCTCATTCATCAGCCCCAGAAGGGCGGCTTCCAGATCGCGGTTCAGCTCCTTGGCCTTGTCGATATAGGGCTCATTCTTGGCCGCGGGTATGTCTTCGCGCCAAAGCTGGGCGAGTTGCTTCAGCCCGACGCGGTCCATGTCATAGAAGGTGGTGGTCTGGATATGGGCCTCGTAATCGGACAGCCCCATCCGCTCCAGCACGTAGCGCCCGGCGCGCAGCGAGCTGTCAAACATCTCGCGCACGATGTCATTGGCCCCGGCCTTGAACAGGCGAAACACCATTGGCCGGTCATAGGCCCGCGCGATGATATGCAGGTCGGGCCGGGCCTTGCGGGCAAGGCGGACCAGCTTCAGCGCGGCCTCGCGGTCATCAAGCGCAACCACCAGCACAGAGGCTGTTTCCAGCCCCGCCGAATGCAGCAGGTCAGGCCGTGTCGGGTCGCCAAAGAAGCCTTTGAACCCGAAGCGGCGCATCAGCTGGATGGTGTCCAGATCATGGTCCAGCACGGTGGTCTTGAAGCCCGATTGCGTCACCAGCCGGTTGACCACCTGACCAAACCGGCCGACGCCTGCGATGATCACGGCGCCCTGCTCGTCGATTGTGTCGGGGTCCTGAGCCGAGGTTGCAGCGCCCATCCGGGCGGCGACGGCGTCATAGCCGATGAACAGAAGCGGGGTCAGCAGCATGGACAGGGCCACCACCAGCAGCAGGGTTTCTGACAGGGCGGTGGGGATCGCGTTTTGCTGGACCGAAAAGCTGACCAGCACAAAGCCGAACTCGCCGGCCTGTGCCAGTGACAGGGTGAACAGGACCTTGTCGCGCCCGCGTATCTTGAAGGCTATGGCCAGCGCAAACAGCACCGCCGCCTTGATCAGCATCATCCCCAGCGTCAGCCCCAGAATGGTGACGGGGGCTGCAAAGAACACGTTGAAATTGATGCCCGCGCCCACGGTGATGAAGAACAGGCCCAGCAGCAGGCCCTTGAAGGGCTCGATATCGGCCTCCAGCTCGTGGCGGAACTCGGAATTGGCCAGAACCACGCCCGCCAGAAAGGTCCCCAGAGCGGGCGAGAGGCCCACCAGCAGCATCAACACGGCCACGCCCACAACAAAGAGCAGAGCCACGGCCACATACATCTCGCGCAGCTTGGCCCAGCCGATATAGCGAAAGATCGGTCGGGTCAGGAAATGGCCTGCCAGAATGACGCTGACCACGGCGGCCAATGTCAGAGCCATGACGCCCCAGTTTGGCAGGGTCTCAATCAGCGAGCGGACGCCTTCGGCGGCACCTTCAGCGCCTTGCCCAGCACCTTGTCCCGCCCCTTGTTCCGGGCCATGACCGGCGCCGTGAGCGCTGTCCTGGCTGGTGTTATGCGCCGCATTCAGCCCCGCGATGGATAGAAGCGGAATGCCGATCAGCATCGGGATCACCGCGATATCCTGCGTCAGCAGCACAGAGAAGGCCGAGCGCCCGCCGCCCGTGCCCATCAGCTTCTTTTCATTCAGGGTCTGCAACACGATCGCCGTGGAGGACAGCGCGAAGACCAGCCCGATGGCGATGCTGATGCTGGCAGGCTGGCCCAGAAAACCGGCGGCCAGCGCGATCAGCCCGGTGGTGACAGAGACCTGCAACCCGCCCAGCCCCACCAGCTTGTGGCGCATGTCCCATAGCGCGCGGGGTTCCAGCTCCAGCCCGATGAGAAACAGCATCATGACCACGCCGAACTCGGCGAAATGCTGCAGGCTTTCGGTCTCGGACCCGACCAGCCCGCCCAGAGGCCCGATGATCACGCCCGCGACCAGATAGCCCAGCACCGAGCCCAGCCCCAGCCGCACCGCGACAGGCACCGCGGCGCAGGCGGCCAGCAGATAGACCGAGGATTGAAACAGGAAAGATTCCATGATGCGGGCCCTTTTGGCTGCGCTGAGCGCTCAGGCCCCACCAAACTCCAAAGCCACGCCCAGATCCAGTCGAGAACGACATCTCTCAGGTTGGAAGGGGGCCGTCGGGTTTGATCTGGTCCATCACGATCTGGCTTTGCACCCGGCCCACAGCGTCATGGGGCAGCAGGATATCCTGCACCAGCCGGTTCAGCGCAGCGAGGTCCTCGCACATCACCCGCAGCAGGTAATCCGCGTCGCCCGTCAGGGTCCAGGCGGCGATGATCTCGGGCTGGCGGCGGGCGAGGCTGAGAAAGGCGCGATGCGTCTCGGGCATGTGGCTGGCGGTCTGGACCTGCACAAAGGCCTGCACGGTCAGCCCCAGCTTGGCGGGGTCCGGGCGGGCCACATAGCCGGTGATATAGCCCTCCTGCTCAAGGCGCTGCTTGCGCCGCCCGGCCTGAGACGCTGACAGGTTCAGCCGCTCTGCCAGCTGGGCAGAGGTCATATGGGCGTCGCCTTGCAGTGCCGCGACAATCCGCAGGTCCGTGCGATCCAGAGGTTTCATGCGGCAATCTCGCGTCTATTTCTGTTTGGAGCGGAATATGTCGCAATCTTTTGCCAATTTCCAGCAAGTTTGCGCAGATTGCGCATCTGACCTGCGCTATGTTCGGGAAAAGCAACCTGAAGGAGCATTGCTCATGGGCCCTTTCCCGCATGACGCCCCGAAAGCCATCATCACCGCACAGAACCCCGCCGGCACGGATGGGTTCGAATTTGTCGAATTCGCCCATCCCGAGCCCGACGCTTTGCGCGACGTGTTTACCAAAATGGGCTATATCCACACCGCCAACCACAAGACCAAGGCCATCGAGCTGTGGCAGCAGGGCGATATTACCTATGTGCTGAACAACGAGCCCGGCAGCCATGCGCGGGAGTTTGTCGAGGCGCATGGGCCTTGCGCGCCCGCGATGGCGTGGCGGGTGGTGGATGCGGGTCACGCGTTCAAACATGCCGTGGCCAAAGGGGCCCAGCCCTATGAGGGCGCGGGCAAGACGATGGATGTGCCTGCGATTGTGGGCATTGGCGGCTCGCTGATCTATTTCATTGACCAATATTACGAGGCCAATCCCTATAATGCCGAATTTGACTGGGTGAGCAAAACCCATCCCGAGGGCGTGGGCTTCCACTATCTCGACCACCTGACCCACAATGTCCACAAGGGCAATATGGATGTCTGGTTCCGCTTTTATGGCGATCTGTTCGGCTTCAAGGAGATCCGGTTTTTCGACATTGAGGGCAAGCATTCGGGGCTTTTGAGCCGGGCGCTGACCTCGCCTTGCGGCCGTATCCGCATCCCGATCAACGAGGATCGAGGCGAAAAGGGGCAGATTGTCGAATATCTTAAACGCTATAACGGCGAGGGCATCCAGCATATCGCGGTGGGTGCGAAAGATATCTACGCGGCCACGGATGCGATTGCAGAAAATGGCCTGAAATTCATGCCCGCCCCGCCCGAGACCTATTATCCGCTGTCGAAAACCCGCGTGAAAGACCATGAAGAGCCGCTCGACAAGATGCAGAAACACGGCATCCTGATTGACGGCGAGGGCGTGGTCGGCGGCGGCGAGACGCGCATCTTGCTGCAAATCTTCTCGAAGACGGTGATTGGCCCGATTTTCTTCGAATTCATTCAGCGCAAAGGCGATGATGGCTTTGGCGAGGGCAATTTCAAGGCGCTGTTCGAGGCGATTGAGCAAGACCAGATCGACCGCGGCGTGCTGTCTGCGGCCCAGTAGGGCCGTCGAATAAGGTTGAAAGAGCAACGCGCTCCCTGTTTTCTGGGCAAAACCTGGCTGAAAATGGGGGCGCGCCTATGCCGAAGATCGAGATTGCCAGCTATTCCGGCACCGGGAATACGACCGAACTGGCCGGGCTGATTGCGCAGGCCTCAGGCGGGCGTGTCTGGTCCTTGCCGCATGATGGCGATGGCAAGCCCGCCATGTGGGAGGCGCTTGATGTCGCTGACGCGATCCTCTTTGGCAGCCCCACCTATATGGGCGGCCCCGCCTGGCAGTTTAAGCGATTTGCCGATGCCAGCAGCGGGCGGTGGGACAAGCGCAGCTGGCAGAACAAGCTGGCGGGCGGGTTTACCGCGTCCGGCTCCACCAATGGCGACAAGGGCGAATGCCTGTCCTATTTCATCACGCTGGCCAATCAGCATGGCATGATCTGGGTGTCGCTGGGCCAAGCCTCGCCCCCCAGCCGCGCCAATGACGCGGAGCAGATGAACTGGACCGGCGGCAATGGCGGCGTGATGGCCATTGCGGGCCGGGGCGGTTTGCCCAAGGGCGATATTCTGAGCGTGCAAGCCTACGGCACCCGCATCAAGGAGCTGACCCAGCGTTTTCAGCGCTGAGCCAAACTGCTTCTTTTTGCCCTAAATATGCCCGCCGGAGGCGTCCTGACATCGCCACGAGAGGCCATATTACCTACATGGGTGCAACACGGCTCTCACACCTGTCCGCCAGCAATTTCAATGGTTTGCCCGTTGATGCTGCCAGAGCCTGCGCCGCAGAGCCAGGCGGC
>CALFWN010000133.1 GCA_937928335.1 uncultured Litoreibacter sp.
GCATCAGGAAGGCGATGTAGAGGATTGGTATGATGGACCTTTTTCTCATTTCGCGTCATCCTTGGTCATCAGGGTGTAGAACAGCCACGACACCAGCAGGGTGATGGCGAAATAGATCAGCGACATCGCCGCCGCAGGGCCTAAGTCAAACTGGCCCAGCGCGATTTTCACCAGATCAATCGACAACAGCGTGGTGGCGTTGCCCGGCCCCCCGCCGGTCAGCACGAAAGGTTCAGTATAGATGTTGAAGCTGTCCATGAAGCGCAGCAAAATGGCGATGGTCAGCACGGTTTTCATCTTCGGCAGCTGGATGTAGCGAAACACTTTCCAGGGGCTCGCCCCGTCAATCTTGGCGGCCTGGTAATACGCATCCGGGATCGAGACCAACCCCGCATAGCTCAGCAGCACCACCAGCGAGGTCCAGTGCCAGACATCCATCACGATGATGGTGATCCAGGCGGCCACAGGGCTGCGGGTCATGTTATATTCAATGCCCAGCGTGTTGTTGATGAAATAGCCCAGCAGGCCAATGTCGGGCAGGGTGAAGATGTTCCACATCGCGCCCACCACGTTCCACGGGATCAGCATCGGCAGCGCCATCGTCACCAGACAGACCGGCACCCATATCCCCTTTTTGGGCATCGACAGCGCGATGATGATGCCCAGCGGCACCTCGATGATCAGGATCAGGAAGGTGAACAGAAACTGGCGTCCAAGCGCGTCGTGAAACCGGTCAGAGCGCAGAATTTGCTCGAACCAGCCAAGACCCTCCCAGAAAAACAGGTTGTCGCCAAAGGTCTCCTGCACCGAGTAATTCACCACCGTCATGATCGGGATCAGCGCGTTGAAGGCCACCAGTAACAGCACCGGCAGCACAAAGAACCACGCCTTTTGGTTTTCGGTTTTCATGATGTTGCCGCCCCCTCGTGATCGGTTGAAAGCCAGCCGTCGCGGTAAAGCCGCGTCTGGTTCCGGCGGAAACTCAGATGCACGGCGTCACCCTCGCCCGGCACCTCCCCGTCAATCACGGCTTTGACCGGGGTGTTGCCGACCATCGCCTCGACCACGCTATGCCTGCCAATGTCAGACACCTTGCGCACCCGCGCCTCCAGCCCCGAAGACCCGATGGACACAAATTCCGGCCGGATGCCGATCTGGGTCACGCCGCCCTGGCCGGTGACTTTTCCTTCCACCGCAACGGGTTGCCCTTCAAAGCTGACATGACCCCCGGTTTCCGTGGCATCAAGCACATTCATCCCCGGCGAGCCGATGAAATGCCCGACGAATATATGCTGGGGCCGCTCGAACAGCTCGACCGGCGTGCCGATCTGCACGATCTGGCCCTCCTGCATCACCACCACCTGATCGGCGAAGGTCAGCGCCTCGGTCTGGTCATGGGTCACATAGATCATCGTGGCGTTCAGCTGGTGATGCAGCTCCTTGAGTTTGGAGCGCAATTTCCACTTCAGATGCGGGTCGATCACGGTCAGTGGCTCATCGAACATCATCACGTTGACATCGTCGCGCACAAGGCCGCGCCCCATTGAAATCTTCTGCTTGTTATCGGGGGCAAGATGCGCGGCGCGGGTCTCAAGCATCGCCTCCACGTCCAGCAAGGCCGCGATCAGCCTCACCCGCTCTTTCACGACATTTTCGTCAAAGCCGCGATTGCGCAAAGGGAAGGCCAGATTGTCATAGACACTCATCGTGTCGTAGATCACCGGGAACTGGAACACCTGCGCGATGTTGCGCAGATCGGGCGGCAGGTCGGTCACGTCCACATCGTCAAACAGGATGCGCCCTTCCGATGGGGTCAGCAGGCCCGAGATGATATTGAGCAGCGTGGACTTGCCGCAGCCAGACGGCCCCAGCAGCGCATAGGCACCGCCATCCTGCCAGTCCAGATTGATCTCCTTCAGCGCAAAATCATCCGGGCCTTTCGGGGAAGGCAGGTAGGAATGACGCAGGTTTTTCAGGGTAATTTTTGCCACTTTATGCCACCAGTTTTCCGTCAGGGGTGAAGTAGAAACAATGCCCGGGATCCATGTAGAAGGCGTGGTCCTCGCCGATCTCGTAAGGGTGCACGCCATGTGCCAGCGACACCCAGCCATCCTCGCCCATCTGGAAATGCGCGCTTGATTCCGACCCGGACAGCTCCGTCACCTGCACCGTGCCGTTCAGCGCCACGTCATTGGGTCCCGCCCGTGTCGGGGTGACATGATGCGGGCGCACGGCGATGGTGTAGACCCCATCGGGCAGATCTGCGGCCACGCCGCTCATGGTCCATGCAGCGCCTGTTTTCAGCCGCGCCTCGACCCCTGCTTTCACAATCTGCGCCGCGTTGATCGGCGGGTCGGAAAACACCCGCGCCGCCGTCAGGTTCTCCGGCTTGCGGTAAATCTGCGCCGTGGTGCCAAACTGCGTGACCATGCCGTCATCCATCAGTGCGGTCTTGCCGCCCAGCAAAAGCGCTTCCTCCGGCTCGGAGGTGGCATAGACCACCACCGCGCCCCGGCCCGCGAACAGTTCGGGCAGCTGCTCGCGCAGCTCTTCGCGCAGCTTGTAATCCAGATTGGCCAGCGGCTCGTCCAGAAACACGGCGCGGCTTTCCTTGGCAATGGCGCGCGCCAGCGCGCAGCGCTGTTGCTGGCCGCCCGACAATTCCTGCGGGCGGCGTTTCAGCATCGGCTCCAATTGCAATATCCTGGCGGCTTCCTCGACCCGGTCCGCGATCTCCGATTTGGCCATGCCTGCGACCCGCAACGGGGAGGCAATGTTGTCATAGACGCTCATCTGCGGGTAATTCACGAAGAACTGGTGCACCAGCGAGATGTTGCGCTTCTGGGTCGACAGTTTCGAGACATCCACCCCGTCCATGAGGATCTGGCCCGAGGCCAGAGGGTCTAGCCCCGCCATCAGCTTGATCAGGGATGTTTTTCCCGATCCGGTCTGGCCCAGAAGCACGTTGAAATGCCCGGTCTCCAGCACCAGCGACGTCGGCTTGATATGGGTGATGCCGCGCGTCACCTTGCTCGCGGCTTTCAGCTCGAGTGTCATGATCCCTAACCCTTGATGCCCGCATCTTGCGGGAAAATTGGCGGTGACCGGGGCGAAAGTCGGACCAAAGCCCCGGTCAAGGTCGGCCCCCTCAGCAGAGAGGGCCAACGGGGAGGTCTACTGGTTCCAGCGGGCCACAAGATCGTCGTAATTGACGGTCTCGCCTTGTGGCTTTTCGTTGTCCAGCTTCGCCTTGGCGCCGCCCTTGCCAAGCCATTCAGAGGGGTCTTTCTCCTCGTTCAGGCGTGGGCCGCAGCCGCCATAGACGTCAGCCGCCTCATCGGCTTGCTGCATCCGGGCCATTGTGATGTCCATCTCCTCGGCCAGACGGTCCATCGCCTCCTGCGGTGTGAACGCGCCGGAGTTCACGTCACCGATTTGCTGCCACCAGATCTGGGCCAGCTTCGGGTAATCGGGCACGTTGATGCCGGTCGGGCTCCAGGCCACGCGGTCGGGCGAGCGGTAGAACTCGACCAGCCCGCCCAGCTTGGGGGCGCGTTCGGTGAAGCTTTCGTGGTTCACCGTGCTGTCGCGGGTGAAGGTCAGGCCCACATGGGATTTCTTCACATCGACCGTCTTGGAGGTCACGAACTGCGCGTAAAGCCATGCGGCCTGCGCCCGGTCAGAGGGGGTGGATTTCAGGAAGGTCCAGGACCCCACATCCTGATAGCCCACCTTCTGGCCGTCTTCCCAATAGGGGCCGTGCGGGCTCGGGGCCATGCGCCAAAGCGGGTTGCCCGCGTCATCGACGGTGTTGTTGCCCTCGGATTTCGGCTTCACCATGTCGGCGGTAAAGGCGGTGTACCAGAAGATTTGCTGGGCCACATTGCCCTGGCTCAGCGCCGGCAGCGACTGGTAGAAGTCGTAGGACGCCGCTGCGGGCGGGGCGTAGTTGCGCAGCCACTCATCCCATTTGCGGATCGCGTAGACTGCCGCCGGGCCATTCGCCGCACCCCCTCGGGTGACAGAGGCGCCCGCCGGGTTGCACGAGCCCGCTTCCATGCGGATGCCCCATTCGTCGATTGGCACGCCGTTCGGCTCGCCTTTCGAGCCGGTGCCCGCCATTGACAGCCACGCATCGGTCATCCGCCAGCCCAGATCCGGGGCGCGTTTGCCGTAATCCATATGGCCGAAAATCTCGACGCCATCGATCTCCTTGACGTCTTTCGAGAAGAACTCCGCAATGTCCTCATAGGCCGACCAGTTGACCGGCACGCCCAGCTCGTAGCCATATTTGGCTTTGAACGCCTCCTTGTTGGCGGCGTCGTCAAACCAGTCCTTGCGGAACCAGTAAAGGTTGGCAAATTGCTGGTCGGGCAGCTGATACAGATCGCCATCCGGGCCGGTGGTGAACTGGATGCCCATGAAATCCTCAAGGTCCAGCGTCGGCGAGGTCGTCCCCGCCCAGTCACCCGCCATCTGGTCGGTCAGGTTATAGGCCAGTTGCAGCCGCGAATGCGTCCCGATCAGGTCTGAATCGTTGACATAGCCGTCATAAAGGTTGCGCTTGGTTTGCATCTGCGTCTGCACGGCCTGCACCACTTCGCCCTCGCCGAGGATCTGGTGGTTGACCTTGATGCCGGTGATTTCCTCAAACGCCTTGGTCAGAACTTCCGACTCGTAGCCATGCGTCGGGATGCCTTCCGACAGCACGTTGATCTCCATGCCGGAATAGGGTGCTGCGGCGTCGATGAACCACTGCATCTCGGACATTTGCTCGTCTTTCGACAAGGTCGATGGTTGGAATTCTGAATCAATCCATTTCTGGGCCGCTGCCGCGTCGGCAAAAGCAATCCCATGCCCCGCGATGACGGCCATAGCCGCGGTCGCGGAGAGCAGATACTTGCGCATCTTGTCTCCTCCCTAGATTTTTCTGTGAGCCGGTTTTCGCCGACTGCCTCAAGCTAGGCCCAGCACTCAAAGACTGTCAAACTAAAAAATTAGTAGTTTTATTTATATATTGAATCCATGAGGTTAGGGCGTTGCCTTCAGCCGCACTCATACCCTGTTATGGCGAAAACGAGCACCCCAAATGCCGCCGCGACAGGTCAGACAGCCCGCCACGGCCACAGGCCCGGATCACAAAAACGTGCGCCACGGGCTTGGGAACATTTCACGCCATTGCCGGTTTTTTCCCCACAACAGCCACACGCTGAAAGGAACATGAAATGACCATCAAGTTGAAAACCGCGCTTTGTGCCGCCGCTCTGATCACATCAAGCGCCGCAACCGCGCTCACCCCGGTTGGCAATGTCAATGTCGAGGTTGATCTCAACGCGATCCACAACACCAAAGCGGCGTCCTACTGGACCGATATTGCCGATGATCTGGAGACCGAGATCGTCACCCGTCTGACATCGCAGCTGGCCGAGCAGGGGGCCTCCGTCTCGATTGATATCGACGAGGTATCGCTGGCCACCACCTTTGAAAGCACGATGGGTTGGGAGCAAAGCTATCTGGTGGGCGACGTGTCGATCACCAACCTGAGCGACAATTCGGATCATGACTTCTACACGCTGAA
>CALFWN010000134.1 GCA_937928335.1 uncultured Litoreibacter sp.
ATCAGGCGGGCTTTGCGAAAAGCTGGGCGCTGGAGCGCCGTTTTGAGCCGGGCATGGACGAGGACAGCCGCGCGCGAAAATACGGCGCGTGGCAAAAGGCGGTGGCGGCAACATTGTCGGTTTAACACGGTCGATCTAACAGGAACCGGGGCAAACAGGGGAACGGCATGGCGCAAGAGACCGCGAAGTTCCTTGAAGGCAATCTGTTTTGCCATATCACGGTGATGTCGCTGACCTCCTCTGTGGGGTTGCTGGCGGTGTTTCTGGTCGATTTCGTCGACATGATCTTCATCTCGATGCTGGGCAACGCGTCGCTGGCCGCTGCCGTGGGCTATGCGGGCGCGATCCTGTTTTTCACCACCTCCTTTGGCATTGGCATGGCGATTGCGGCAGGGGCGCTGGTGTCGCGGGCGCTGGGTCAAAATGATCTGGGCCGTGCCCGGCAGTTGATCACCAACGGGCTGGTCTACGGGGCGCTGTTCGGCTGTGCTTTTGCAACGCTGGTCTGGCTCAACCTCGGCACGCTGACAGCCCTTGTCGGCGCCACCGGCCAGACGCAGGCGCTGGCGATTTCCTATTTGCAGATCATCGTACCCAGCCTGCCGTTCTTGTTGGTGGGCATGATGGGCGGGGCGATCCTGCGGGCCTATGGCGACGCCCGCCGCGCGATGATGGCCACGATCTATGGCGGGCTGGTCAATGCGGTGCTGGATCCGATCCTGATCTTCGGGCTGGATCTTGAGCTTGTCGGCGCGGCATGGGCCAGCGTGGCGGCACGGGTGACGATTGCCGTAACCGCGCTGTTGCCGATCATCCGGCATTATGGCGGCATCGCCGCGCCGCAACTGCCCGCGCTGCTGCGCGATTTCGGCCCTGTCTTCGCTATTGCGTTGCCGGCGATCCTGACGCAATTGGCCACGCCGATCGGGCAGGGCTATGTCACCCGTGCAATGGCCGCTTTCGGCGAGGAGGCGGTGGCGGGCATGGCCGTGGTGTCGCGCCTGACGCCGGTGTCTTTTGCGGTGATCTTTGCGCTGTCAGGCGCGCTTGGGCCGATCATCGGCCAGAATTTCGGAGGAGGGCGGCAGGACCGGGTAGACCGCGCCTTTCGCGACGGGCTGATCTTTATTGGGCTCTACGTGCTCTTTGTCAGCCTTGTGCTGTTCGTGTTGCGCGACCAGATTGTGGCGCTGTTCGGGGCGCAAGGGGTGGGTGTTACGTTGATCTATCTGTTCTGCGGCCCGCTGGCTTTGCTGTTTTACTTTAACGGCGCGATCTTCGTGGCGAATGCCGCTTTCAACAATCTTGGGCATCCGTTCTATTCCACATGGGTCAACTGGGGCCGCCACACGCTGGGCACCATTCCCACCGTTGCGCTGGGGGCCTATCTGTTCGGGGCGGCCGGGGTCTTGATCGGGCAGGCGGTCGGAGGGGTTCTGTTCGCGGCCATCGCCCTTTGGCTGGCGCGCCGGATGATCCGGGACGAGGCCGGAACGGCGTCTCCGGTCGGGCTGTTCGCGCGGCAGGGCAGGTTGATGCAGCTATTGCATATGCGCCGCTGATGCGGCCTTGCGCTGCGCGAGATGGGCCGCAGTTCCCCTTGATCGAGGGCTTTGACCCCGTAAGCTGGTGCTCCATTCAACAAAGGGAGACCGACCATGTCCGTCGCAAGAGTCACTGAAATTATTTCCTCCTCCTCCAAAAGTTTTGAGGACGCTGTCGAGGCTGGCGTGAAACGCGCATCCAAGACGTTGAAGAATGTCACCAGCGCCTGGGTGCAGGATATGAAATGCACCGTCGAGGATGGCAAAATCTCGGAATACCGGGTGATCCTGAAGGTCACTTTCATCCTGAAAGACTGAATGCGCCTTGGCCTGCGGCGGCCCTATCCGGGTTGGCGCAGGCCCAGCCTGTGCTTGGCAAAACGCCAGGCCAGTCGCGGCATCCGCCGCAGCAATTCCCATCTGAGATCCGCATAATCGGCCTCGCCCGCCAGCAGCTGGAGGTATTTCATCTGCAAATGCGAGCCTCGGGCGAAGGCTTTCTTGAAATGGCCCTGCGTGGCTTTGGGAAACATGATCAGCCGCCACAGCCGCGCCTGATCAAGTGATTTCTGGATTGGCCGGATCAGCGGTCTGTAACGCGCCATCGCCGTCTCAGGCGCGTGTCTTGCGATTGCCTTTGCCGCCGCCTGAGCCGCCAGCGCGCCGCTTTCCATTGCCAGCGCGATGCCCTCCCCGGTGATCGGGTCGACCAGCCCGGCGGCGTCCCCGGCCAGCAGGACTGCGCCTTTGCCGGGGGTTTTCTTGTAATCGCCAAAGGGCAGATACGCACCTTTGTAGCTGAGCGAGGCGTCGGCTCCGGTGAGCGCCACATAACGTGACATACTGGCCTTGATGTCGGGGTTTTGTGGCGGCAGGCCGCAAATGCCGACGGTTCTGGTCTTGCGCTTTGGAAAGGACCAGCCATACCCCCATTCCGCCGCGTCGAAATCTATTTCCACCGCGTTGTCATGGGCCGCTTCCAACGGGGTTTCGATCTCCAGCCCGAAGGCGGTTTTGTCGGGGTCAAACGCTTTGCCAAACAGCGCCCGCGCCACGACGGAGCCGACCCCGTCCGCCCCGATCAGCACGTCATAGCCAAGCGTCTCTCCACCGCGCAGCTGCACGGTGCGTGCGTCTTGGTCAATCTGCGTGACCGCGCAGCCCAGAAAGGCCTCCGCCCCGCTCGCGACAGCTTTGTCGTGCAGCATCGCATCAAGTCTCCGGCGCATGGTCAGGTGCATCTCGGGCGCGTCGGGAATATCGGCCAAAGGCCTGCCGCTGGCCGAGAAGCGCATATGGGTCGAGGTCAGAAACAGGTTTGGGGTGATATCCTGGCTGAAGATGTCGCGCATCGCCTTGTGGCTGCGCCCGGTGAACAGCCCGCCGCACAGCTTGTCGCGCGGGAAGCTGGCCTTGTCGACAATCGCGGTTGCCAGCCCATACCTGCGCGCCACCCGCGCGGCAGCACTTCCGGCAGGCCCGGAGCCTATGACAATGACGTCGAAGCGTTTCATGCGTTCAGGTTTATGGGGCCTTTGACACGCTTTCAATGATTTGCCCCCTTGCGGCAACGCCCACCTAAACTTTTTGCAGATCCGTTGCCGATTTCCCGAATAATCCCGGTTTCGGGTCTTGAGGTTTTGCAATTCGAATACAGCTTAGGTTAAGTAAGAAAACCCCGCCAGTTCAGGAGCGTCAGTGTCCCTCTTTATTCTCGTTGCGCTGCCATTTTTCGGGGCTCTTCTTCCGGGTTTGATGAATTCAGCAGGCCGCGCGTCCTGTGCCGGGGTGACCTTCACCGTGTCGCTTGCGGCCTTTCTTGGATTGCTGACCAACCTGCCCGCCATCTGGGCGGGGGAGGTGGTGACGGCGCGCATCGACTGGATGCCCTCGCTGGGGCTGAACTTCACCCTGATGCTGGACGGGCTGGGCTTCTTCTTTGCGTTCCTGATCCTCGGGATCGGGCTGTTGATCATCGCCTATGCGCGGCATTATCTCAGCCGCGAGGACAATATGGGCGAGTTTTTCACCTATCTGCTGCTGTTTCAGGGCGCGATGGTGGGTATTGTCCTGAGCGACAACATATTGCTTTTGCTGGTGTTTTGGGAGCTGACCTCGCTGTCCTCTTTCCTGCTTATCGGCTATTGGAAACATCTGCCGGAGGGCCGTCAGGGCGCGCGCATGGCGCTGACAGTGACCGGCATGGGCGGGCTGGCGATGATCGGCGGGATGCTTATTCTGGGCCAGATCGCAGGCAGTTATGACCTGAGCGTTATCCTGCAAAACCGCGAGCTGATACAGGCCGACCCGCTGTACCTGCCCGCGCTGATCCTGATCTTGATAGGCTGTTTCACCAAATCCGCGCAATTCCCGTTCCATTTCTGGCTGCCCCACGCGATGGCCGCACCGACGCCCGTGTCGGCCTACCTGCATTCGGCCACGATGGTCAAAGCGGGCATCTTCCTGATGGCGCGGATGTGGCCGGTTTTGTCGGGCACGCCGGAATGGTTCATGATCGTGACCACCGCAGGCCTTGTGACAATGGTGCTTGGCGCGGTGATCGCGCTGTTCAAGCATGACCTCAAGGCGCTTCTGGCCTTCTCCACGGTCAGCCATCTGGGGCTGATCACCATGCTGTTGGGCACAGGCACCGCTTTCGGGGCGATGGCCGCGATGTTTCACATTCTCAACCACGCCACGTTCAAGGCGGCGCT
>CALFWN010000135.1 GCA_937928335.1 uncultured Litoreibacter sp.
ACATAGCTCATCGGTGCCAGACCGGTCGCGTATTTGAACTGCCCTGCAAAAGCGTTGCGCGACTGCCCGTAGAGCTCCGCCAGCCGTTCAACGGTCCAGGGCTCTGCCGGGTTGTCGTGGATATGATCGAGCACCAGCTTGATCTTGGGCTCGGCCAGGGCTGTGAGGCGTTCGTCGTGATTGAGGGACTCGTCAAGCCAGTTCTCGATTGCATAGAGGCAGATCAGCTCTGTCAGACGGTTCAGAACCACATTGGAGGGCTCTTTCTCCTTGCACAATTCCAACTTTAGCAGCTCAACCAGCGGGTTTTGGCGGCCAAATGCCCCTGATGCCCCCATTTTGGCCACCAGCATGTTTGGCAGTCTTTGCAGGATCGCGGGCGGGGTGCGGGTCGAAATCTCGAAAAAGCCGCACAGCATATGGGTGGCGTCCGGGTCCTCCCCCAGACGGTGGAAATAGGGGCCAACCTGATGGTTTGGCAGATGGCCCATGCCCCGGACGGCGCCAAGTCTGGTGTCGCTATAGACATGCGCCGCGCCGTGCGGGATGATCACGATATCCCCCATTTCAAGCTTTGTCGGTGCGCTGCCATCCTCAAGCCGCATCCATGTGCTGCCTGCCATCACCAGATGAAACCGCGCATATGACGGATGTTCAGAGACCATGATCCCCCAGGGGGCCGTAAGGTTCTTGCCAACATAGGCGGTCCCTCTCACGCGCATCATATCAAGCAGGTCAGAGATCATGTGTTTCATCCAATTCGGATATGTGGAAAAAGATTTTCTTCCAAGAAACGCTAGGCCATATTGTGCAAACTGCAAGATAAACGGGCGTTTCGGCACTATTTAACCAGATGGCAAGCCTTTTAACTGATCACAAAATTTGACAACTTCGTCATACCCCATTGCTGTGGCCAAATAAGATGAGTAGCATCTGCTAACATCTTGGTATCACAGCCATAGATATAAACTTGGAGACGTACATGAAAACCTTGAAACTTGCTGTTGCACTCGCGGTAGCTTCCGCTGCCCCGAGCTTCGCCGAGACCTCACCTGCAGAGCTTTTTGCAATGAGCAACTCCTCCGCTGCTGAGACGCTGGTGCGTGAAACCTCCATGGGCGATATCACCACTGCCCGCGTTCAACTCGCTTTGGGCAACATGAGCGCCGCCGAGCGTCAGGCTTTCTTTGAAGCTGACCACATCGACCGCCTGCGCATTCTGGAAAAAGCCGTGATCTTCGGCGACAGCAACAGCGCAGCCGAAATGGCCGCCGAGGCAAACGCATTCTCCGAAGCCAACTAAGGCCGGAACAGAAGATATCGTCTCGGGCACGCGCCGCGCGCCTGCCCGGGGCATGTATATACGACAGCCGCACCAGAAATTTCATCTCTATGAAAAGGAGGGCTGCATGAAACGCATCCTCGCAACATCTTTCAGCCGACGCCGCCTCTTTGCAGGGGGTGCCGCAACCGCTATCGCAGCCGTGACAGGCGCCGCTAAAGCCCGCGTCGCCGCCGGCACAAGCTCTGATTTCGAATATGAGATCACCCGCACCGATGAAGAATGGCGCGCAATGCTGGATGATAACGAATACGGGATGCTGCGCGAAGGCTTCACGGAGAAACCCAAGACAAGCCCGCTCTGGCTCGAAGTGCAGCCGGGGACCTATAATTGCAGAGGCTGCGATCTGCCGGTCTATGAGGCGGAGTGGAAGGTCATTCTCGACAAGGGTTGGGTGTTTTTCTACCACGCGGTCCCCGATTCCGTCATGTTCGGCATTGACGGCAAGGTCCCGGAATACGGGGCAATGTCGCCCGGCACCGCGATTGCAGAGGTGCATTGCCGCCGCTGCGGCAGCCATCTGGGCCACCACCTGAAGGTGGAAGGCGAGGTCGTTCACTGCATCAACGGCACCTGCCTCGATTTCATCCCGCAATCCGCCTGATTGCGGCTGCGCGCGGCCGCCATACCGCGCATGGGCTGGAAAACCGGGGAAGCCTGCCCCATATTGAGGCCTCCTGAGGGAGGCCTTTTTTATGGAAAACCAAGATAAACTCACCCGCGCAGAGGCGCAGGGCCTCAGATATGCCAAAGAGCTTGAGGGCCATGTCTCCTGGCTCGACAGTTTCACCGCCGCAGCCCTTGGCGTGCTGGCCGTGGCCTCGGGCATCTACACCTATCTCGGCGTCTCCTCCCTGCTCGATGACAATGGCGCGCTCAGCTTCTTTGCCGCTGTCAGCTATTCCATCGCCGTCTCTGTGGGTATTTTCGTCTTCTGGTCCTATCTCATGCGGCTCCTGCCCGCCGTGCGCACGATGGGCGCGCGCATCGGGCTGTTCGTGTCGATGCTGCTGGGCTCGGCGGCCATCATCGCCATGTCCTCCTGGCTGAACGCCGCAGCCCTCGCAGGCGCGGCCGCGGTGGAGCAACATCTCGCCCGCACCGTGCAGGATTATCAATCCGCCCTTGAACGCGCCAACGAGATCACGATCTCGGCCCAGGGGCTTGGCCGCGATGTCGCCCGCGTGCGCCAATCCTTCGAGGACCTCTCCGAGCAGGAAGCCACAGGCAATCTGTCAGGCCTTGCAGGCCGGGGCGCGGTCTTCCGGGTGCTGCGCCAGAAATCCGACGAGCTGGCGGGGCTTGAGAGCCAGATCGCCTCCCAGCAACCGCTGGTCAATGCGGCCTTCACCGAAGGCAACGCGATTTTATCGCGTATGCGCTCGCTCACGGTCGAGCCCGGCCCGATCGAGGCGCGCTCCGTGCAGTTTTCCGAGGAAGCCGTGCGTCTGGCGGGTGTGATCACCCAGCTCAGGCAGCTTTCCGTGGCCCCGCTGGTCAGCCGGGCGGCGCAGGATCTGTCGGCCTCCGTGGTCCTGCCCGAGCTTGACGGGCGCACCGCAGAAGGCCGCGCCGGGCAGCAATCCACCATTTCGTCAGTGTTGCAGCTTCTGGGTCAGCGGGCCGACACGCTGCGCATTGCCGCTGACGGGGTCATGGCGATGGAGCCTGCCACTGATACGATCTACACACCGATCTCCACCGCAGATGCGGTGATCCGCTATGCGGAAAACTTCGTGCCCAGCTGGGCCGGGGCGATTGCCATCGACCTGTTGCCCGCCGTGCTGGTCTTCATCCTCGCCATCACACAGGCCGCGATCCGTTCCGGCAAATCCCGCGTCGGTGTCGAGGACACGCTGACCCTGGCAGAGCTTCGCGCCGCGCTGAACGCGATCCAGGAGGTCGAAACTTCGCTCAGAGGCAGCGAGACATGGGCTCCGCCTGCGCCGGAACCCGGCAAAATCAAACCCTTGCCGACAGAAGTTAAACCGGACAAGCAGGCGTGAGCAGCTCCGACATCCCCGTTCTGCCCCCCAGTCGCGCCCAGAAAAGATCAGCGCGAAAAGCGGCCCGCACCATTTCGCCGAAACCGCAAGCCCGCCGTTTCTCTGCCAAATCCGCCCTCACTGGCATTCTGGCCCTGCAACTGGCCATCGCGCTCTTTTTGATGGGCAGCGATCTTTTCCGGGCAATCCCGCATATCGCCTGGCCCTCGTCGCAGCCGCGCTTTGATACGCCGGTGATCCCCGGTGACCAGACACGGCGCTACAACCCGCGTGACACGCCGCTCAACCCCGCACAGGACGGCAATCCGAACCGCCCCTACCGCTCCACCGGGGATATGCCCGCGCGGCTTGACTTCGCCCGTTCCGGCGAGACTCTCACCCTGACCGGTCAGATCGCCATTGGCGATGCGGAGCGGTTTGCGGATTATCTCGCCACAAGCGCGACCCTGCCCGGCTTTATCCGCCTCAACTCTCCGGGTGGCTCGGTGCAGGATGCGCTGATCATCGGGCGTCAGCTGCGCGAAACCGAATTGGACACGGTGATGGGGGCCGGCGATATCTGCCTCTCCGCCTGCCCCTATATTCTGGCCTCGGGCGTTGCGCGCAACATTCACAATGACGCGCAAGTGGGCGTGCACCAACATTATTTCGGCACCAACTCGGCGCTGCCCGCCTTCCTGGCGGTCGAGGATATCCAGCGTGGACAGGGCGAGGTGATGACCTATCTCGATGAGATGGGGGTCGATCCTCTGATCATGCGCCACGCGCTCGTGACCCCGCCTGACGAGATTTACGTGCTGCTGCCCGCACAACTCACCGACTATAATATGGACACCTCTCCAGAGACCGACAGCTAGACCACAGCCCATCAGGAGCGACACATCCCCTTTCTATGTTTCCCCTTTCCATGTTTCAAAATATCCCCGCCGGAGGCTCCCTGACCATGAAACCCATCCTGACCTTCGCGCTTCTCGCGCTGATGCCCGCCAGTTTTGCAACGGCAAATATCGATGCGCGGTTCACCGAAGCCGCGCCCAAGGACAGTTTTTCCTTCACCAATACTGGGGCCTGCGACATCGGAGCCGCGACGCTGAGCGTTAATCTCGACGACAGTGTGGGCGGGTTGATTTTTGACACATCCGGCGACGGTGCCGGGGTGGAGGTGTCGCAACCCTATGAGGCCGTGGCCGGGGCCGAGAACATCACCAGCATCACATCCATCACCGATGGCGATACCTCCATCTCCCTCGGCCTCAGCGGGCTGGGTGCCGGGCAATCGGTGGCTTTCACCATTGATGTCGATGATACGCTGCGCCATTCCGCGCTTGGCCAGATCCGTGTCACAGATAGCGAGATCGCCGGGGCGACGGTCATTCTGGAGACCGCCTCCGGCACTGTGTTTGGCGTGTTTGACAATACCAGCCGCGCACAGATCAGGCTGCCCGATTGCACCAGCTAGGATGGGCCGGGATCTGCGGGTTAACAAAAGGTTTCAAAATTTTGAAAAACCTTTTTATGGCAATGCGTTAGGTCAATGCGGCGCGTGCGTCGCGGTGCGAAAAATCAGCCCTGAAACGCCTCGGGCCGCGCCGCGCGGGCCATATGATCGAGCACCGCATTGACAAATTTGGGCTCCTTGCCGCCCTCAAAGAAGGCACGGGCCACGTCCACAAATTCCACGATCACGACCTTGGGCGGGGTCTTGCCCGCTACCAGCTCCGCCCCGGCCGCCCGGAACAGGGCCCGCAGGGTCGGATCGATCCGGTCAATCCTCCAGGTCTCCACAATCGCCGCATCCGCCAGCCGGTCGATGGTCGATTGCTCCGCCACCGCGCCTTCCAGCAGCGCCCGGAACGTGTCGACATCCCCCTCGATCATCTCCTCGCCCTCATAGACCGCGCCAAAGCGGTGATCCTCAAACTCCACACGCACCGCATCAATGGATTGCGCGGAATGCTCCATCTGGAACAGGGCCTGCACCGCATAAAGCCGCGAGGCGGATTTCATCGCCCGTTTCTGATTGTTCGAGAGGGTCATGCGATCTGGAAGCTTCCGTCATCATCAAGCGAAGAGCTTGGCTTGAAGCCGATACCCTTCTTGGTCTGGCCGTATGTGCGCTGCATCTCGATCAGATGCAAGGCCGCCGCCGCCGCCCCGCCCCCTTTGTTCTGATCGCCCGGATCGGCCCGCACCTCTGCCTGCGCCCGGTTCTCGACGGTCAGGATGCCATTGCCGATATTGCAGCCCTGCAGCCCCAGCAGCATCAGCCCCCGCGAGCTGTCATTGCAGACCGTGTCGTAATGCGTGGTCTCGCCACGGATAATGCAGCCCAGCGCGACATAGCCGTCATAATCCCCCTGCCGGTCCGCGATGCGAATGGCGGGCGGTATTTCCAGAGCTCCCGGCATTTCCTGAATGTCACAGGTCGCCCCCGCCCCTTCGATCTCGGCAAGGGCGCCCGCAACCAGATTGTCGGCGATATCCTTATAGTATGGTGATACTACGATCAGCAGCTTGGTCGGCGCGCTGACCTTTGGGGTCGCCATTGCGAAATGAGCCTCGGTTCCAGCCATGTCTTACTCCTCCATCGCGATCTTGCGGGTGCCGGTGATTTCCAACCCGTAGGCATCCAGACCTACCACATTGGGCGACGGGCTGTTGGTCAGAAGCTCCAGCTTATGCAGCCCCAGAGCCGCCAGAATTTGCGCCCCCACCCCGTATTGCCGCAGCTTTTGGGGCGCGGCTTCACTATCGGCCACCAGCTTCATCATCGTGTCACGCAACAAGACCACCGCGCCGCGCCCCTCCCGGGCGATGATCCGCATCGAGGAGCGCAGCTCATCAGCCGGGGACGGCCCCAGCCCCAGCACATCCTGCAACGGGTTCAAAGCGTGCATCCGCACCAGGACCGGCGCGGGGTCCTCAAGATCGCCAACGCTGAGCGCGATATGTTCGGCGCCTTGCGTCTCGTCGTTGAAAATGCGCATCGTCCAGTCGCCGCCAAATTCCGACGTCACCTGCGCCTCGGAGGCCAGCCTGACCAGATTATCGTGGCGGCGGCGATAGGCAATCAGATCGCTGATCGTGCCGATCTTGAGGTTGTGCAGTTGCGCGAAGCTGACCAGATCGGGCAGCCGCGACATGGTGCCGTCCTCATTCATGATTTCGCAGATCACGCCGGAGGGGTTGGCGCGGTTCTGCTTGCGCTCGTTTTTGTGCTTTTGGGGCGTGCGATGCCGATGCCTTCGCGCCTGACCCATGGCACCAGAATTGCCGTTGCAGGGGTTATTGGCGGCGCCGGGGCCTTGTTTGCGGTGGCCTATAGCGCATGGGATGAAAGCTTCTGGGCCAGTCTTGCGGTGGTCTCGTGCGCTTTGATTGTCATGGCGCGGCAAAGCCCGCAAATGGCAACATGACAAGCATTGCCGCGATCATTGTCAGCTATCATACCGGCAGGGCTTTGAAGGATTGCCTGCACGCTCTGGCTGCGCAGCGTGGGCTGACCGAACTGGTTATTGTTGATAATGGCAACCGGCCGGAAATGCAGGGCTGGCTGGCGCGCTTTGTCGAGCAGACCGCTCACGCCCGGCTTGTCACTGCGGCAGAAAATCTCGGCTTTGGCCGTGCGGTCAATCTCGGTGTTGCGGCCTCCGATGCCCGCCAGCTTCTGATCATAAACCCTGATTGCGTCTTGCGACCTGACGCGCTTGAAGCACTTGTCGAGGCCAGCAAAGGCGCGCGGTCGCCGGCGCTGATTGGCGGTAGGATATTCGATGTTCATGGGCAGAACCAGCGTGGGCCGATGCGGTGTGAGTTGACGGCGGGGCGGCTTGTCTCGAAGCTGTTTGGCGGGGCTGGCATTGATATGCCGCTGGCACCGCAGCCCACACAACCGATTGAAGTTGATGTGACCTCCGGCGCGTTTTTCCTGATGGATAGAGCGGGGTTTGATCAGATTGGCGGTTTTGACGAGGGCTATTTTCTTCATGTCGAGGATATTGACCTGTGTAAACGGGTCCATCTTGCCGGTGGGGAGGTGATCTATCACCCCAAGGCGGGCGCGCTCCATTATGGCGCAACGTCAGATGTCTCAAGCGTTTTTGTCGAGCGGCACAAAGCGGCAGGCTTTGCCCGCTATCTGCGCAAATTCTC
>CALFWN010000136.1 GCA_937928335.1 uncultured Litoreibacter sp.
CCAGCCCCATGCCGACGCCATATTCAATGGTGACCACCGCGAAAGACTGCCGCCCCCGCCCCGCGCCGAACCACAGCTCCGCCAATGTCAGCACATTGGCATCATTGTCGAGATGAACGGGAAGCCCCATCGCATCTGAAAGCAGATCCCGCAACGCCACATTGCGCGGTCGCAGCAATGGGGACCACGGAACAACCCCTTGATCATGATCAACAATACCCGCGATCCCGACACCAACAGCTGAGATCTGGTCAATCGTCAAATCGGCTTTTTCCAGCAACGCGGTCAAGATGGCATGGGCGTCCGAGACGAGCCCGTCAGGCTCATGCCGCTGCGCACGCGCTGCGCAATTATACTCGCAAATAGGCGCGCCTGCGAAATCCACGACCACCGCGGAATGGGTAAAATCGCCCAGCTTCATGCCGACAACATAACCCGCCCCGGGAGCGATCCTCAAAGCAACCGGGGGGCGTCCGCGCGTATGCGCGTCATGCGGCGACTCGGCCTCGACAATCAGACCTGCGGCGATGATCTCCGAGGTCAGCTGCGTGACCGACCCCGGCGAAATGCCGAGATCTTTCGCAACATCTATTCGTGACGTCTGCCCCGCGCTGCGAACACGCTCAAACACCTGCTGACGCAAGGGTTTTGGCTGTCCACCCTCCGCAGGAAGCAGCGGTCCACACCCTGCTGGCAGATCGATGCCGTCAACAGATACTGCGCTATGCAGGTCATTCAGATTTTGCTTTTCTTTCAGCATGAAAAATTATGCTCTAATCCTCGGTTCGGCCTTTAAATCATAGATAATTCCGCAGGTCGCAGCGTCTTGATTGCCGTGAAACTGCGTAGCGTCATGCGCTTTTCGCCCTGACTGCGGGAATTCAGCCTGAAACCCACAGCCATGACGACTCATGATTGGGTTATTTTCGACACTGCGTCAAATTAATTTTGACAGCTGAATTAATTGTGCCATGCTCAGGGGACCTCGAATCAAAACGGGGCTGCTGGTGCGACGGAGGAGTCGTGGCACGGCATTAACATTGGGAGGATCTCATGCGTAAAGCATTGACAGTGGCCGCGATTGCACTCGCCGGCTTTACAACAACAGCAGCATTGGCGGATGGCCACGCAAAGACGGTCGGCGTCAGCTGGTCGAACTTTCAGGAAGAGCGCTGGAAAACGGACGAAGCCGCGATCAAGGCCGCTTTGGATGCCGCTGGTGCAAATTACATTTCCGCTGATGCGCAATCTTCTGCGTCCAAGCAGCTGACAGATATCGAAGCCCTGATCGCTCAAGGCGCGGACGCTCTGATCATTCTGGCACAAGACAAGGACGCCATCGGCCCGGCACTTGATATTGCGGAAGCCGAAGGCATCCCGATGATCGGCTATGACCGCCTGATCGAAGACCCGCGCACCTTCTATCTGACATTCGACAATAAAGGCGTGGGCCGCATCATCGCGGAAACTGTGTTTGCGAAGGTTCCTGAGGGCAATTACGCCATCATCAAGGGCGACAAGGGTGATCCAAATGCAGGCTTCCTGCTGGAAGGCATGATGGAAGTCATCAGCCCGGCCGTTGATTCCGGTGCGATCAAGATTGTCGGTGAAGCCTTTACCGATGGCTGGAAGCCAGACAATGCCCAGAAAAACATGGAGCAAATCCTGACCGCCAATAACAACAACATCGATGCGGTTCTGTCGCAAAATGACGGTATGGCAGGCGGCTCCATCGCGGCGCTTGAGGCCCAGGGCCTGAACATCCCGATCGGTGGCCAGGATGGTGACCACGCAGCGCTGAACCGCGTTGCCCGTGGCACGCAATCCGTGTCTGTCTGGAAAAACAGCATCGATCTGGGCACAGCCGCTGGCGAGATCGCCGTGGCGCTTGCCAACGGCACGGCAATGGACGCCATTGACGGCGCTGGCAAATTCTCCGGCGGCGCAAAAGGCATCGAGATGAATGCCATCCTGCTGGACCCGACACCCATCACGCAGGCCAATATCAACCTGGTGATTGAAGCGGGCCATATCGCGAAAGACAAAGTCTGCGAAGGTGCACAAGACGGCGTAGCCGGCTGCTAAGCTTTCACTGACCAACCGGCACCGGCGGGCTTCCTCTCGCCGGTGCCACAACTTGCCCAACCACCCATTTCTGCCGCGACTGCGCCCCGCCCTGTTCAAGGAGCCGGCTCTTTGCGTGCAAATTGTCCGAGGCCACGCCAATGACCGACACACCCGACACCAGCCCCAGCACGCACACCGAGAAGCAAGACGGCGCCATCTCGCGCTTTCTGCGCGAAACCGAGGTCGACACCCGGCTTTTGGGGATGCTCGCGGCCCTCGCGCTGATCTGGGGCGGCTTCCATATCTACGGCCAACTGGTCAACGGTTTCGGCGCTTTTCTGACCCCGCGCAACCTGTGGAACCTGTCGGTTCAGACCTCCTCCATCGGGATTATGGCCACCGGCATGGTGCTGGTGATCGTCACCCGCCATATTGATCTGTCCGTGGGCTCCATGCTGGGCTTCATCGCGATTGTTATGGGCACCCTTCAGGTCAACATCTTGCCGCAATATCTGGGCCTCGGGCATCCGATGATCTGGATACTCGCCATTCTGGCAGGGCTTATCGTCGGCACGCTGATCGGCGGTTTTCAGGGTTACATGATCGCCTATGGCACCATCCCCGCCTTCATCGTGACTTTGGGCGGCCTGCTGGTGTGGCGCGGCGTGGGCTTCCTTGTCGCTCGCGGGGAGACGATCTCGCCAGTAGACGCCACGTTCAAGCTGCTCGGCGGCGGGCCTTACGGCGCAGTCGGCAGCACCGGCAGCTGGGTCGTCGGCATCATTGGCTGCATCGCGGTGCTGGCCCTCATCATTCTGGGCCGCCGCAAACGCAAGAGCTTTGATCTGCACCTGCGCCCCGTCTGGGCGGAGGGCTTTCTGGCGGCAGTTGGCTGCGGTGCCATGATCGGGGCCACGATGCTTGTAAATGCCTACCCCTGGCCCAAAGGCATCATCAAACGCTACGCCGAGGCCGAGGGCATTGAGGTCCCGCCAGAAGGCATCTTCATCTCGCATGGCTTCGCGATCCCCGTTCTGATCCTTGTGGCCGTTGCGATCCTGATGACCATCTTGATGTCGCGCACCAAATTCGGCCGCTACGTCTATGCCATCGGCGGCAACCCGGAGGCGGCAGAGCTTGCCGGTATCAACACCCGCTGGATGACGGTCAAAATATTTGCGCTGATGGGCTTTCTCACAGGCCTGTCGGCTGTAGTGGCCTCCGCCCGGCTGGGCTCTGCCACCGCCGCATTGGGGACGCTGGACGAGCTATATGTGATCGCCGCCGCGGGGATCGGCGGCACCTCTCTTGCCGGGGGGGTTGGCACAATATACGGCGCAATCCTCGGGGCCATCGTGATGCAAAGCCTGCAAACCGGCATGGTTCTGATCGGCTTTGACGCAGCCATCCAGCAAGTGGTTGTGGGCTCCGTGCTGGTGATCGCCGTCTTCCTCGACATTCTCTACCGGAGGAACTCGAAATGAGTGATACCCCTCTCGTCCAACTCAAGGACATCTCCATCTCTTTTGGCGGCATCCGCGCGGTGGATCATGTCAGCCTTGATCTCTACCCCGGCGAGGTCGTGGGCCTTCTGGGCCATAACGGCGCGGGCAAATCGACGCTGATCAAAATCCTGTCCGGCGCCTATCAGAAAGACAGCGGTGAAATCATGATCAATGGCCAACATGCCGAGATCAACTCGCCCCGCGACGCCCGTGACCACAATATCGAGACGATCTACCAGACGCTTGCGCTGGCCGATAATCTCGATGCGGCGTCGAACCTTTTTCTGGGTCGGGAACTGACCTCGCCCTTTGGCTTTGTGGATGATGCCAAGATGGCCGCTGAAACCGCAAAGATCATGGCGCGCTTGAACCCGAATTTCAAAAAGCTGAAAGAACCCGTCAGCGCACTCTCAGGCGGCCAACGCCAATCCGTGGCCATCGCCCGCGCCGTCTATTTCAACGCGAAAATCCTGATCATGGACGAGCCAACGGCGGCCTTGGGGGTGCACGAAACCAAGATGGTTGCCGATCTGATTCAAGAGCTGAAAGCCCAAGGTCTGGGCATCTTCCTGATCAGCCACGACACCCGCGAAATGCTGGAGCTGTGCGACCGCGTCTCGGTCATGAAAAACGGAGCGTTGATCGGCACCGAGCGCGTGGAAGACGTGACC
>CALFWN010000137.1 GCA_937928335.1 uncultured Litoreibacter sp.
CGACCGCTCAATCCGTGATGAGCGCGCGGGAGTTGTTTTCTTCCGCAAATGTGGTGACGGTCGAGCCGCGTCTTGGTAAAAATGAAGATGGGGAGGCGTGCCTGTTTATCCCTGAAGAGGCCGGATATGGTCAGACAACGGAGCGTTTGGATAGTGTCATGCGCTAAGACGCGTTTTGGATATGTTTGGTTAGTTGGTTGACTTGCGCGTCGAGGGCATCACAGACGGCGCTTGAAACCTCGTCAATTTCATCATCACTTGCCGGGGCATGATTTGCCGCTGCCCGGCAGGCATCAATGTGCAAGTCTATCAGTTTTAGCTGGCGGTGCCATGACTTGGTTTTGAGTAGCTTGTCGAGTGAATTGGCGAGCCTCGAAATTGCCGGATAGCCGTATATGGTGGCCATTCCTTTGAGGTCATGAGTTGCAAGGCGCAATTGTTTGAAGTGCGAAAGGTCTGCCATGTCGCTGCCAATAGCATGCCGGGCTTTGATCAAGCGAGACAGGTCGCGCTGAAGCCATGCCTGATATCTCTCATCAAGCGATTCGGGCGGGTCCTGGACGAGCTGTGTTTGCTCGTCCTTTTCGGCGCGGGCCGTCCAAACTTTATCACCTGTCGCCGTGCGGGCTGTTTCGGCTTTGCTCTTTTGACGAAAGCTGGAGATGAGGCGGGCAATCTCGATATTGAAGCCATTGAACGGAGCCGCTGTGCCTCGGCGCTGCCCAATAAAAAGGCTGCCGCACAAAGCCCCGCAATCAGCGGCAGCACCTGCGATGACCCGTCCGCCAGCGGCAGGGCAGGGGCCGACAATACCAGCCCGACAACGCCCACCGTCAGCAACATCCGAAACACATCCGCCTGCACCATCAGGCGGCGGCGGTCAAACTGGTCGGTGATCACGCCCGCGGGCAGTGAGAACAAAAGCCAGGGCAGGCGCGTGGCGGCGGCCACAAGGGCGATCAGGGTGGCGTCACGGGTGATCAGCGTGGCCAGCCACGGGAAGGCCAGCATGGCGATCCCGTCGCCCAGATTGGACACCGCCGCCGCCGAAAACAACAGCCGGAAATTGCGGTTTCTTGCGATAAGCGACATGGGATCCGAACCTCTGCTGGCAATGGCCCAAGCGTCGGACTAACGTGCCGCAAAGTCAAACAGGAGCCGCGCCCATGTCCTTTACCCTTTGCACCTGGAATATCAACTCGGTCCGCCTGCGTGAGCCGATTGTTCTCAAACTGCTTGAGGAAGAGGCCCCCGACATTCTCTGCCTGCAGGAATGCAAAAGCCCGGTCGAGAAAATCCCGACCGAAGGCTTTGCCGCCCTTGGCTACACCCATATGCTGGCGCGCGGTCAAAAGGGCTATAACGGCGTGGCGATCCTGTCCAAACTGCCCATGACCGAGGCGGGCGCCGAGGATTACGCCCAGTTGGGCCATGCGCGCCATATCGCCGGGCGGCTGGAGAACGGCGTCACCATCCACAACCATTACGTGCCCGCAGGCGGTGACGTGGCAGATCGCAGCGTGAACGAGAAATTCGGCCAGAAGCTCGACTATCTCACCGACATGCGCGACGCCTACCGGGCCAATGCGCCGCAAAAATCCATTCTGGTGGGGGATCTCAACATCGCCCCACGCGAGGATGACGTCTGGTCGCATAAGCAGCTTCTCAAGGTGGTGAGCCATACGCCTATCGAGGTCGAACATCTTGGCGACACGATGGAGGCCGGCAATTGGGTCGATATCACCCGTCAGGATATCCCCGATGGCCAGCTTTATTCATGGTGGTCCTACCGCGCCCGCGATTGGGACGCCGCCGATAAGGGCCGCCGCCTCGATCACGTCTGGGCCACGGGTGATATCGCGGCCTCGGGCCACGGCTCGCGCGTTCTGCGCCATGCGCGCGGCTGGGAAAAGCCCTCCGATCACGCTCCGGTCTTCGCGACATTTGATCTTTGAGCCCCGCGCCCTCATATAGGCGTCAACCGATGCGCGAAATGAGGCCAACATGCTTGAACTGAACACCGGCAACGCTGCCCCCGCTGGCGACCTGATCAAAGACAGCTCCGAGGCGACCTTCATGGAGGACGTCATTCAGGCCTCGCAAGAAGTGCCTGTGATCGTCGATTTCTGGGCGCCGTGGTGCGGCCCGTGCAAGACGCTCGGCCCCGCGCTGGAACAGGCGGTGACAGAGGCCAAGGGCGCGGTCAAAATGGTCAAGATCGACGTCGATCAGAATCAGGGCATTGCGGGTCAGCTGCAAATCCAGTCCATCCCGACGGTCTACGCCTTCTATCAGGGCAAGCCGGTAGACGCCTTTCAGGGCGCATTGCCCGGCAGCGAGATCAAGGCCTTTATCGACAAGCTGGTAACCTTGTCGGGCGGTGAGGCTGATGGCGGTCTGACTGATGCGCTGGAGGCCGCGGAAGAAATGCTTGAGGAAGGCGCGGCTGTTGATGCGGCCCAAACCTTCGCGGCAATTCTGGGCGAAGACCCGACCAGTGCCGCCGCCTATGGCGGCATGATCCGCGCCTATCTGGCGGCCGGAGAGCTGGATCAGGCGCAGGCCCTGATTGACAACGCACCCGAGGAAATCAAGACCTCCCCCGAGTTCGAAACCGCCAAGGCGCAGATCGACCTGTCCAGGCAGGCCGAACAGGCGGGCCCCGTGGCAGAGCTTGAAGCCGCTCTGGCCAAGGATGAAAACGACCATCAGGCCCGGCTCGATCTGGCGATTGCTTTGCACGCAAACGGCGACGCGGAAGCCGCCATTGACCAATTGCTCGAGCTGTTCCGCCGCGACCGCGACTGGAATGACGGGGCGGCCAAGGCGCAGCTCTTTACCGTCTTTGATGCGCTCAAGGCGGATGATCCCATCGTGCTGGCCGGGCGGCGCAAGCTGTCCTCCATGATATTTGCCTGATCGGGTGCATGGGCTAGGTACAGTGTATGTTCTCAGCCGCTGACCTCCCCGATACGATTGCGATCTTCCCACTGCCCGGTGCCTTATTGCTGCCGCGCACCCGGTTGCCGCTGCACCTGTTCGAGCCGCGCTACCTGCAGATGTTCGAGGACACGCTGAAGACCCAGTCGCGGCTGATTGGCATGGTGCAACCCCATGACGGCCCCGGCGGCAAAGGGCAGTTGCACTCCATCGGTTGTGCGGGCCGCGTCACGCAGTTTTCCGAGACCGAAGACGGCCGCTACATGATCACCCTGTCCGGCATCTCGCGGTTCCGCCTGCAAGAAGAGGTCACCGGCTTCAGCCCCTACCGCAAGGCGCGGGTCAGCTGGTCCGGCTTCGAGCGCGATCTCGGTTTCGTCGAGAAAGACGAGCATTTTGACCGCGACCGCTTCCTGAAACTGCTGGAAAGGTTCTTCATAGAGCATGACCTCAAAACCGACTGGGACAGCCTGAAAGAGGCAGAGGATGAGCTGCTGATCAACTCTCTCTCCATGCTCTGCCCATTTGATCCTGAGGAAAAACAGGCCCTGATGGAGGCACCCTCCCTCTCGACCCGCCGCGAAACGCTGGTCACCCTGATCGAATTCGCCCTGCGCGGCGGCAACAGCGAGGACATATTGCAATGAGCGAAACCAAGTTCGACCGCCGTATGCTCGACGGGCTGGTCTGCCCCGTGTCGCAAGGTCCTTTGAGCTATGATGCAGAGCGTCAGGAGCTCGTTTCGAAAGCCGGCAAGATCGCCTTCCCGATCCGCGACGGCATCCCGATCATGCTGCAAGACGAGGCCCGCGCGCTCGATTAAACGGTGCCGTTAAAGCGGCTTGCCTTGCAGCAGCTTCGGCAGATCGCCCGTCAGCCCCGCCGCCTCCCGCATGAAGCCACGGCGCAGCGCGGGTGTCGCATTGACGATCCCGAGGCCGATATCCCGAACCGCGCGCACCGTGCTATTATCATTTGAAAACAAAGTGTTGAACGCATCTGTCGCGCGTGCCAGCAACGTCGCGTCAAAGCGCCGCCACGCCGCGTAGCGCTCCAGCACATCCGCCGCGCCAATGTCTTCGCCGCGCCGCATCGCCTCTGTCAGCACCTCGGCCAGCCAGAGCCGAGTTTGGAAAGCTCAGGGGTGGCTCCTCCCGTGCCAATGTAGCGAGCGACGAGATGCGAGTGAGAGAGAGGAACCGCGACCGAGG
>CALFWN010000138.1 GCA_937928335.1 uncultured Litoreibacter sp.
GTTGCCAATATGTCGATCTTGCCGAAAATCTCGCGATTGAGCGCGCCTGCACGCTGTTTGGCTGCGGTTTCGCCAATGTTCAGCCCAATTCCGGCTCTCAGGCCAATCAGGGCGTGTTTCAGGCGCTATTGCAGCCGGGCGATACCATTCTGGGCATGAGCCTTGATGCGGGCGGCCACCTGACCCACGGCGCCAGACCGAACCAGTCGGGCAAATGGTTTACGGCGGTGCAATACGGCGTGCGCGAAGACACGCTGGACGTGGATTACGACCAGCTCGAAGCGCTGGCCCTTGAGCACAAACCACAGATGATCATCGCCGGTGGCTCCGCCATCCCGCGCCAGCTGGATTTTGCCCGGTTCCGCGCCATTGCCGACAAGGTGGGCGCATACCTGCTGGCCGACGTGGCGCATTTTGCAGGCTTGATCGCGGCGGGTGTCTACCCCTCCCCCTTCCCGCATGTGCATGTGGCCACTACCACCACCCACAAGACCCTGCGCGGCCCGCGCGGCGGCATGATCCTCACCAATGACGAGGCTTTGGCCAAGAAGATCAACTCCGCCATCTTCCCCGGCATTCAGGGTGGCCCGCTGATGCACGTTATCGCCGCCAAGGCCGTGGCCTTTGGCGAGGCGCTGGAGCCCGGCTTCAAGGACTACCAACGCCAAGTGATCAAGAACGCCCAAGCGATGTCCGACCAGCTGATCAAGGGCGGGCTGAACATCGTCACCGGCGGAACCGATTGCCACGTCATGCTGGTCGATTTGCGCCCCAAAGGCGTCAAAGGCAACGCGGCCGAGAAGGCTCTGGGGCGCGCAAATATCACCTGCAACAAGAACGGCATCCCGTTTGACACCGAAAAGCCGATGATCACCTCCGGGCTGCGCCTTGGCTCACCCGCGGGCACGACACGCGGCTTCTCCGAGCCGGAATTCCGCCAGATCGCCGATTGGATCGTGGAGGTCGTGGACGGGCTTGCCGCCAATGGCGAAGAGGGCAACGCGGCGGTCGAGGCCAAGGTGAAGGCGGAAGTGCTGGCGCTGTGCGGCCGGTTCCCGATCTACGCAGAGCTTTAAACCCAAGCGCGACCCCCGCGCGGATGCAGGGTCGCGCGCCTATTCCGCCGGGACCTGCATCAGCGCGGGCCGCAGGGATTTTCTGATAATATCAACGTAATGCGCCTCGACCGTGTCCAGCTTGACCCGGCCGCCGGGCCGATACCATGCCAGCACCCCGTTCAGGATCGAGATCAGGACCAGCGTGGTCAGCTTGCTGTCCTCCACCGCAAATGCGCCCGCGCGGGCGCCTGCCATGACGATCTCTTCCAGCGCCGCCTCATAGACCCGGCGCATCACCTCGACCTTTTCGTAATTGGCAGGCGTCAGGTTGCGCAGCTCGGTATAGGGGATGAAACTGCCGCTCTCCCCGCCCAGATGGTAGCGCAGATGCGCGCGCACGAACTGCTCCAGCTGCGCCTCCGCAGGGCCGGTCAGGTCGGCGGCTTTCATCGCCTCAACCGCGCCCTGCATCTGCTCAAGGAGCAGGTTGAACAACAGCGTCTGTTTGTTGGGCGTATATAAGTACAGCGCCCCCGCCTGCACGCCCACCTCTGCCGCGATCTGGCGCATCGACACGGCGGCGTAGCCATGTGCGGTGAACAGCCGGATGGCCGCCTCGCGCACCTTTGGCCCGGTGATGTCGGAATGGGAGCCGGTTTTACGTGCCATCGGCACTCTCGATACATACCATAGGGCCATCCTGATCTGAACGCTCGTTCAGTTCAAGCCCTTCCGCCGCTGCGCGCGCGCATCTGCTTGCCCGGCATTGGCAAAGCCCCTAGTCTGGGGCTCTCTTCACACGGACCCCTGCCGCCCATGCGCCTGACCCGCCTTGCCTCGAACCTTTGCCTCTGCGCGACCCTCGCGGCCTGCGCCACTGGCCTGCCCGATAGCAGGCAGACCATCAGCCCCGCCGCGCGCAACGCGCCCTACCCGAACCTGGAGCCGCTGGATCAGCTGCTGGCCCGCGCCAATACAGGCTCCAGCATCGAGGGCGATACCGAGGCGCTCGCCGCGCGGGTGGCCAGCCTGAAAGCCCGCGCCACGGCACTCACCGGTCGCAGCGTGGTTGACGGGGCCGACCGGCTCAGGCTGCAACAGGCAGGCGCGCGCAACGCCACCCGGCTTGGCCGGTAAAGCCCACATTGCACCCCGCCCCATTCGGCGCTAACAGGTCGAGAACCTGAAACGACCCCTGTTGGAGACCCCCTCATGGCTGACCCTTTACGTCTTGGAATCGCGGGGCTGGGGACGGTCGGCGCGGGTGTGGTCAAGATCGTGCGCCAAAAGGCCAATCTGCTGGGCGCGCGCGCGGGCCGCGAGGTGGTGATCAGCGCCGTCTCCGCCCGCTCCCGGTCGAAGGACCGTGGCGTGAACCTGAGCGCCTATGCCTGGGAGGACGACCCGGTCAAACTGGCGCTGCGCGACGATGTTGACGTGTTTGTCGAGCTGATGGGCGGCGAAGACGGCCCCGCCAAAGCCGCCACAGAGGCCGCGATCAAGGCGGGCAAGGATGTGGTCACCGCCAACAAGGCGATGCTGGCCATGCACGGGCAGGCGCTGGCCGAGCTGGCTGAAAGCCATGATCGGGTGATCCGGTTCGAGGCCGCCGTTGCTGGCGGCATCCCGGTGATCAAGGCGCTGACGGAGGGGCTTGCAGGCAATTCCATTGCCCGGGTGATGGGCGTGATGAATGGCTCATGCAACTACATCCTGACCCGGATGCAAAGCGCGGGCCTGACCTATGAGGAGGTCTTCGCGGAGGCGGACGGGCTTGGCTATCTCGAAGCCGACCCGCAGCTGGATGTGGGCGGCATTGATGCGGCCCACAAGCTGGCGATCCTGTCCTCCATTGCTTTCGGCACGCAGGTCAATTTCGCAGGCATCGCCTTGGAAGGCATCGAGAATGTCACCATAGAAGACATCAACGCCGCCGCCGATATGGGCTTTAAAATCAAGCTGTTGGGCTCTGCGCAAATGACCGGTCGCGGGCTGGAGCAATCTATGGCGCCCTGCCTCGTGCCTGCCACCTCGCCTTTGGGCCAGCTTGACGGCGGCACCAATATGATCGTGCTGGAAGGTGATCATGTCGGCCAGATCGTGCTGCGCGGGGCGGGTGCGGGCGAAGGGCCCACAGCCTCTGCGGTGATGTCTGACGTGATGGATCTGGCCCGCGACATCCGCCTGCCGACCTTCGGACAACCCGCTGCAACACTTGAGAAAGCCAAACCCGCCGGATCAGCGGCGCCCGCGCCCTATTACCTGCGCATGGCGCTTGAGGATAAACCGGGCGCGCTTGCCAAAGTGGCGACGGCTTTGGGCGATGCGGGCGTCTCGATTGACCGGATGCGCCAATATGACCA